>JACQVO010000178.1 GCA_016209725.1 Candidatus Methylomirabilota bacterium
GGCAGGGCGCGGGTGAACCGGAGAATCGGGGAACCGGTGACCTCGAGATCATTGAGGACGCCCGTGTAGGTCAACGTGGCAGTACCCAGAAGACCCAGGGGAAAGCCGATGGCGATGGCCAGCACGGTCCCCATCACCGAGATCTGGATGGTTTCGAAGAGGGGCACGATCAGGAAGCGCAGGAAGATCAGCGACAGATCCGGCGGGAACAGGCCGGTGATAAACTTGACCATGTTCCGCCGACCCTCGGCCTCGAAGAGCAGCCCGGGCTGGACCTCCGCGAGCTGCCAGCTCCCCACGAAGACTACGGCGAAGCAGGCCCCGAATAGGATGGAGAACCTGGACTTACTGTGATCGGAGAAGGGGAGTGCAGTTCCGGATGGCTCCGGTGACGGCATCTGGGGATTCCTCGACCGGGACACCGGTCACGCGCCCGGCGTACAGGTCAGTCAGGAGGTCATCCGAGATCTCGCCCGGCGCCCGGTCGAAGGCGACCTGGCCGTCCCGGAAGCCGATGACGCGGGGGAAGAACGCGAGGGCCAGGTCCACGCTGTGGAGGTTCATGACCAGGGTCTTGTGGAAGCTGTGGCAGAGTTCCACCAGCAGCTTGACGATCCCGTGGGCCAAGGTTGGGTCCACGGACGAGACGGGCTCGTCCGCAAGAATGACCTCGGGATTCTGGAGCAGGACCCGGGCGATCGCCACACGCTGCTGCTGTCCCCCCGACAACTCGTCAGTCCTGGCCCACAGCTTCTCCGGGATGCCGACCTGGGACAGCGCCTGGTGGGCAACACGGACATCATGCAGGCGCGGGCGGATCAAGGATCGGAGGGCTTGCCAGAGCGACCAGGCGCCCAGGCGACCCGCCAGGACGTTGTGGATCACGCGCAGGCGAGGGACCAGGTTGTGCTGCTGGTACACCGTGCCGATCTTTCGCCGCGTCTCTCGGAGTCGCGCGCCCCGGAGATCGCTGACGTCCTGCCCGGCGATCCAGAGGCGGCCCGCGGTCACCCTGACCGTCAGGTTCAGCAGGCGGAAGAGGGTCGTTTTCCCGGCGCCGCTGGGGCCGATCACCGCGACCTTTTCACCCGGCTGAATCGTCAGATCTACTCCCTTCACGGCGGTCAGCGTCCCATCGAAGACCTTGGTGAGACCTTCCAGGCGATACACCGGCTCCACCCTCGCCTCCATCCGCGCCCGTCCAACACTCGTGACTGTGCCCATGCGGGACTCTCCCTAGACCGTCAGGACGTCACTTCGCAACAGCAGGAAATTCCCCAGGATGGTGAGACCCAGCCCGTCGTCGCCCCGCCCCAGCCCCTCGCTTCCCAGGAGCAGCACACGCTGTCCTGTCGGCTGCGCCATGCCCTCGCTCCTTCCCCCTGCCCCCTAAGCGGCAACTCGGCAACCGGGCGACTCGGCAACCGGGTGAAGACGACCCTGTTCTCCTGATTGCCCGATCGCCAGAGTGCCTGGTTGCCCTCGTTACTTCAGGAGGCCGGCGGCGATGGCGGCCTCCTCCACTGGCTTAAACTCCTCGGGCTGCACCCGGACGTACTTCTTGGTCCGGTGGAGGTTCAGGAGCCGCTTGTCGTCCGGCTTCCGGGAATCAAGCTTCAACAGGGCGGAGGCAATCCGCTCCTGAAGGCCCTTGTCCAGATCGCCCCGCACAGTCCACACGTAATCCACGAACGGCGGGGTGGTCCAGAACACCACCACCTTGCCGGTGTCCACCTTCTTGGTTTGGACAAGCTTGTCCCAGACCGCCTCATTCAGGGCCCCGGCGTCCACCTTGCCGCTCTCGACCCACAAGGCCGTGGCGTCGTGGGCCCCGCTGAAGCTGAACTTGGCGAAGTCCTTCTCCGGGTTGATCCCGTTCTGCAGGAGGAAGTACCGGGGCATGAGGTGGCCCGAGGTGGAACTCACGCTGCCGAAAGAGAATGTCTTCCCCTTCAAATCGGCCAGCTTCGTGATGCCTGTGTCCTTTCGGGCAATGAACTTGCTGTGGAACTGCAGGTCCTCCTCGCGACTCACGAGCGGCAGCGCGTCCCCCGTCCGCTTCCGCGCCTGCACGTAGGTGAAGCCGCCGTACCACACCATGTCCAATTTCTTGGCCGCCAGGCCCTCCACCGTCGCCGCGTAATCCACGACGTTGGTGTAGGTCACCTTCATATTCAGTTCCTTTGAGAGGTAATCGGCGAACGGTGTGTAGATCCGCATCAATTCGTTCGGATTCTCGTCGGGGATTGCCGAAACCCGGAGCTCCCTCAAGGGCTCGCCCGCCTGGGCGATGGTCGCGCCAAAGATCGCGGCGCCAATTACCAGGACTGCAAGTCCTCTTTTCATCCTCCCCTCCTTGTCGGGAAGTGGGTTCACCAAACCCGGATCCCCAAGCGTGCCCGCGTGTCATGTCTCGGCGAATTTCGCTGCAGGGGCCTGGGAGAACCGTAATCTAACCGACTAAGAATCTATACACAAAATAGGAAATCCCGATGTGATAGGGTCAAAGCATCGGGGGCCGGGGTGGCCCACCCGCCCGTCGGCACAACGGCTCTCGGTTTTGATGAAGCGTTCAGCGGCCGGGATTCGCAGAGATCGCTGCGTGGACAAAGAAAGAAGAAGCGGATGCGCAGTCGACTGAGCCGGAGCCGTTCAGGGCGAGGGGTGCTCGTCCGCGACGCCTTCCGTGGCGGGACTCACGCTTCCCGCGAAGCCGCGCGGGAGTTCAAGGCAGGGGCCAGTCGCTTGACCAGGACCGGCAGAACGAAGGAGGCCAGCAGGAACAGCAGGGGAGCAAGAAACCGGCCGGCCAGCAGGTCTGCCGGCGATCTCAGGTTGGTCAATTCATCCACGAAGCAGGTAAGGATGAACATCCCGGGGAGCATGCCAAGGACCGTGCCCAGGAGATAATCCACGAAACGGATACGTGTCAGGCCTGCCGCGTAGTTCAACGGGGCAAAGGGGACATAGGCAAGGCGCAGGTACGAAATCAGAAGAAAACCGTTCCGCGCGGCTCTCGCATCCAAGTCGCGAAACCTCCCGTGCAGCCAGCGCAGAGCGAAGTCCCGCCCCAGGTACCGCGCGGCGAGGAACGAGAGGACGGCACCGCCGGTGGCACCGACGAGATTGTAGAGGCTGCCCAGGAATTTCCCGAAGACGACTGCCCCGATCAGCGTGAATACCGTTGCGGGAACCAGCGCCGTTGTTCCCACCGCGTAGATCAGGATATGAGTCCCCGGGGCCAGGAGCCCGAGTCCGCCGACCAAGGCTTGCACCCTCTCTCTGGTCAGATGGGAGCCCGCCTCCGTGTACCGGAGGCCGACGAAGGCCAGCAGCAGGAAGGCCAGGAGTGCCGTGGGCTTCAGTGCGGCTAGAAAACCGTTGGCCGGCACAGGCGATTCCGTGCCGGCCGATTCGACCGCCGGGTGTTTCCGGACGTCCATCATGCGCGGGGTGTTGCTCCCTGGGGTTTGCTGTCGCGACGCGGGCGGTCCCCGGTCCCCTCAGACGACCTCGATGGCCGTTTCGGCGATTACCTCGCCGATCTCCCAGACGGGTTCACCTTTGGCCGTGAATCGTTGGCGGACCTCCTGTGCCCGCTCCGCAGGCGCGGAAAAGAGGAGGCCGCCCGAAGTCTCCGAGTCATAGAGCAGGCCGACGTGTTCGCCGGACAGGCTGCCGGAAATTCGTAGGGCCAGCCGTCCTTCCCGCGCCAGGCCCTCCAGGAAGGCTCGGTTCCGGCCCATGCCCCCAGCGAAGTTTCCACCCAGCGCGTAGTCCGTGGCGCCCGGCAGCAGGGGCACCGCCTCCGCCTGGAGGCGGAACCCACAGGCGCTGGCCAGAATCATCTCGGCTCCGTGGCCCAGCAACCCGAAGCCGGTGATGTCCGTGCACCCCCGGATCCCCATCGCCGATACGACCTCGGCGGCGCCCCGGTTCAGCCGGGTCATGCTCTGGATCGCCGCCTCCAGGTGCGCGGCCTGGACGCGCTGGAACTTCCCCGCGGTGGTGATGACGCCGGTGCCGAGCGGCTTGGTGAGAAACAGCCGGTGGCCGGGCAGGAGGCCGCCCTTGATCGTCACCCCATCGGGATGCACCAGGCCGGTGACGCAGAGGCCATACTTCGGCTCATTGTCCACGACGGTGTGCCCCCCCGCGATGAGCGCGCCGGCCTCCGCCACCTTGTCGGCTCCACCCTGGAAGATCTGGCGGATGGCGCTGCGGGGAAACTCCTTGGGGAAGCCGGCGATGTTCAGGGCCAGGAGGACGTGCCCCCCCATGGCGTACACATCGCTCATGGAGTTGGCCGCCGCCACGGCCCCGTAGATGTACGGGTCATCCACGATGGGCGGGAAGAAGTCCACCGTCTGGATGATGGCCTGCCGGTCGTTCAGCCGGTAGACCGCTGCGTCGTCGCTTCTGGCCAGGCCGACCAGCAGATCGGGATGTTCGTGCTTGGTCAGATGGTCCACCAGCTCATGCAGGTCCGCCGGACCCATTTTGGACGCTCACCCGGCGCAGGCGGCGTATTCGGTTAACCGGATCTCCTGCCCCGTGGGGGTCACGGGGTTGTCCACCATGCTCACGACCTCCTCCGTTCGCCGGCCGGATGCAAGGCCGCCGCCGGGAGGGGAGAACCCTTCCTTGAGATGCGCCTGCTTTCCACCCCGATCCGTGTCCGCTGCGACGATGTCCAGCGGCCTTCGGCATGGGTCACGGATACCACAGTAGCGGCGATGAAACAAATAGAATTTCCCGATCGGGCCACCCGACCGATCCTGGCGTGGTTGTTGGGGACTCTGCTGACACCAGGCAGGGGCGGCTAGCGGCGGGGGAGTTCCAGGGTTAGGGCGATGGGGGATTGGGGGCCGCCGCGCTCAACCAGAAGGAAGGTCGCGCGATCCGCGCGTTGCATGGCCCGGTCAAAGTCCGCCAGGCTCTTGACCGGCTGGCCATTCGCCTGGAGGATCACGTCCTGCGGGCGGAGGCCCGCGCGGGCGGCGGGGGAATCGGGGTCCACGAAGGCGACGAGGATTCGCCCCGTCGGAACGGGTTGGCCCCGGGCCGCGTCACGCTGCTCCTCGTCCCGCACCAGGAATCCGAAGCGCTCGCCGGCGAGCTGGGCGCGCGCCTCCACCGGCATCGGCCCGATGGTGACGGGCACGGTCACGCGGGAGGAGTCCCGCAACACGGTCAGGATCACGCCGTGATTGATGGGCTGGGACCGGATCGTCCGCTGGAGCTGTCGGACATCCCAAATCGGCTGCGCGTCCAGGCGGACGATGACGTCCCCCCGCTTCACCGTCGCGCGTTCGGCCGGACCGCCTTTCAGCACCTCCACGACGAGGACGCCGGTGCCCACCTCGGGGCCAAACGTGGCGGCCAGACGGTCGGCCAGGTCCTCGCCGACCTCGGAGATGGAAATGCCCAGCCAACCCAGGTCCGGGGGGGCCTGAGCCTCCGACGGTCCGGCGATCACCGGCAGCCAGAGAAGGAGCAGCGCGAAGGAGACGCCCGCCAGGGAACCCCGTCTCATTGCTTCACCAGCTCCTTGACCTCGACATCAATGCCGCAGATCTCGCAGTAGACCCACTCCGCCATCTTGTCGGACATCTCGAACGCCTGCTGAAAGCAATAGGGGCAGAACCGGATGTCGCGGCCGGACGGCGACTCCTCGGGCATGGCGGGTCCTCCTCGGGATCATGGATGGCTGAGTGGAGCTTAGCCCAGGCCACCGAGGTCGTCAAGCCGGGGGGCGGGGGGCTCGATTAATCCGGGAGGAGAGGGGAGCGCCCGCAATCCGCGTGAGCGTGAGGCCGTGGCCACCAGGCCGATTCTCGGGACAAGCACCTGCTGAACATTGACAGCTACTTTGGGCCTATGGTATGGTCCGCTTGCTTGATATCCGGAGCGATCGGCGGGGACATTGGGGGCAGGGTTGGCGTGACAGCTTGGCCCTGCTTTTTTATTCGTGGAGATGTGTACGCTGCGTTTTTTCGGCCACCGGGGATGGATGCGGGTCTTTCCAATAGCCCTGGGTCTGCTCGCCCTCCCAGCGGAGCGGGTGACGGCCGGGGCCTTGGAACGGGCCATGTTGGGGAAGGCCACGGTTGTGGACCTGACCCATCCGCTGAGCGAACATCCCCCCTCTGCGGGTGACCAGGAGCGCCTCCGGTCCGAGGGTCAGGTGGAGGGACAGCGGACGAGCGGCACCCAGCGAGCCTCACTGCCCGGCGATCTCGGGACGCATCTCGACCTCCCGGCGAGCACGGTGAAGGGCAAGCCGACCGTCGCCCAGATCCCGGCCCGCGAATTCCTGGTCCACGCTGTCCTGGTGGATATGGCCGCCAGGGTCGCCGAGAAGGCGGACTACCGGACCACAGTGGCGGACTTGCAGGCCTGGGAGCGGCGGCATGGCCGCATCCCCAAGGGGAGCGTGGTCCTGCTCCATACCGGCTGGGGACGCCGGTGGGGCGATCCGGCTCGCTACCTGAATCTGGACGCTGAAGGGGTGCCGCGAGTGCCCGGTTTCTCCCCGGAGTCGCTCAGGTTTCTCGCGAGCGAGCGAGAAATCCGCGGGGTAGGGCTGGACACCTGGGGGACGGAAATTCCTCCGGGGTCCCAGGGCGGCGACAACGGGATGCGCCCGCTCCAGCATTCCGGGAAGTGGCAACTCGTAAATCTCGCCAACCTCGACCGCCTCCCGGCGAAAGGCACCAAGCTGGTGATCGCGCCGCTCCGGGTCGACGCCGGGTCGGCGCCCGCGCGGGTGATCGCGATTCTGCCCTGACGCGGCAAGGGCGGGGCCCGCGGCGCGCCCGGAAAAAATCTGTTGGCCGGCCGGGCCTGCCCGCGGACGATCATCTGCTGTTTCCGAGTTCAGTCTTTGCGAGGCATTCTCGTGCGTGACCCCCTCCGCGGCATCGCCCGCATTCCCACCGCCGTCCTGTCGGACGCCCTGGGTCGGCTGGGGACCATGGCCGCCGCCATCAAGCCGGTGTGGCCCGGGATGCGCCTGACCGGGATCGCCCATACGGTCCGCTGTTTCCCGGGAGACTATCTCACCCTCCTCAAGGCACTGGCGGAGGCGCGAGAGGGGGAGGTTCTCGTCGTGGACGGGGGCGGGGTGCAGGAGGCCGCCCTGCTGGGCAAGCTCATGGCCATGGAGGCGCGGCGCAAGGGGCTCCGCGGCTTCGTGGTCGACGGCGCGGTACGGGACCTGCGCGGCCTGCAGGAGGTCGGGGTTCCCGTTTTTGCCCGGGCCGCCACGCCGCGGGTGGGCACGGCGGAACATGTGCTGGAGACCCAGATCCCCATCATCTGTGGGGGCGCGCCGGTGCAGCCGGGGGACATCGTTCACGGCGACGAGGACGGCGTGGTGGTCTTCGGCGCCAAGCGGCTGCGCGGTGTGGAATCTCGCGCCGTCGAAGTCCAGCGCCACGAGGCCGAGGTGGTGCGCAAGCTGAAGCGGGGTCGCCCCCTGGCCGAGCTCATGAATCTTTTTGACCGCCTGATCGAACTGCGAAAGCGAGGTTGAACATGTCCGGTCCTCTGGTGGGGGTTCGCGTTCTGGACCTCACCCGGGTGCTGGCCGGGCCGTACACGACCATGCTCCTGGCCGACCTGGGCGCGGAGGTCGTCAAGGTCGAGGAGCCCGGCGTGGGAGACGAGGCCAGGCGTATCGGTCCATTCCTGGATGGGGTGAGTACCTATTTTGCCAGCATCAATCGGGGGAAGAAAGGCCTGTGCCTGAACCTCAAGTCCGAGTCGGGACGGCGGCTCTTCCTGGACCTGGTCCGGAAGGCGGATGTCCTGGTCGAGAACTACCGCCCGGGCGTCATGCGGCGGCTGGGGCTCGACTACGAGACCCTGCGGGCCCACAACCCCGGGCTGGTCTATGCCGCCTGTTCGGGCTTCGGCCAGACGGGCCCGTATGCGCCCCGGGGTGCCTACGACATGATCGTCCAGGGGATGGGCGGCGTGATGAGCATCACCGGCGAACCGGGAAGACCTCCGGTCCGCGTCGGGACATCCATCGGCGACATCGCCGCTGCGCTCTTCACGACCATCGGGATCCTGGCGGCGCTCTGCCATGCCCGGGCCACGGGCGCGGGGCAGCAGGTGGACGTCGGCATGCTGGATTGTCAGGTGGCCATCCTGGAAAACGCCGTCATGCGCCACCTGGTGACCGGCGAGATCCCGGGACCGCTCGGCTCCCGCCACCCCTCCATCGCCCCCTTCGAGGCCTTTCCGGCGGCGGACGGGCACGTCATCCTGGCGGTGGGGACCAAGCAGTGGGAGCGCTTCTGCGAGGCCATCGGCCGCGCCGATCTGGTGCACCACCCCCGCTTCGCCACCAACGCCCTCCGGGCGGAACACGTGGAGGAGCTGAGGGAGATCCTGGTTCCCATCACCCGCCAAAAAAGGGTCGCGACCTGGGTGAGCGAGATGGAAGCCATCGGGGTTCCCTGCGGACCCGTCAACACGCTGGACCAGGTGGTCCGGGACCCTCAGATCAAGGCGCGGGAGATGCTCGTGGAGATTCTGGACCCCGAGGCCGGCCCCATCACGATGGCCGGCCTGCCCATCAAGCTGTCGGCGACGCCGGGAACGGTGCAGGGGCGGGCGCCGCGCTTGGGGGAACATACGGACGACGTGCTCGCCGAATGGCTGTACTTGCCGGGTGACGAGGTGGCTCGCCTGCAGCAGGAAGGGGTCGTCTAGAGAACGCAATGCAAAACCGCCAACGGACAACTGACAACCGAACAGAACCGTTGTCCGGTTTTTCGATATCGGTGTCGGCTGTCAGTTCGAATTGTCGGTTGTCGGTTTGGAGCTTTTCATTGTCGCGGAGTCGATGATGAACGCGATTGGGGTGGCCTCCCTGGTGGTCCTGGCTGTGGTGAGCGTGCTGTGGACCGTCCTGTTGGTTGCGGTCCTGTTGGAGCTGCGCCGGGCCTCCTGGCGCCTCCAGGAGTTCATCCGGACGCTGGAGCTGGATCTGCGGCCGGTGATCCAGGAGGCGCGGGAAGGGATCCGCACCGCGGCCAAGGCTGCCCAGGGGGTGGCGGATGGCACGGCGCGCCTCCGCGGGGCGCTGGCAGCCGTGGAGGAGGCCGGCGAGAATCTCCGGGCGACCACCGGCGTGATCCGCGCCGTCTTTGGATCGCGGCTCATCCCGGTTGCGGGCGTCCTGGCGGGAGTCCGGGCCGGGGTCAAGACGCTGTGGAAGCGGTATGGACGAAGGAGGGAACCGTCATGAGTGAAGAGCGTGGATACTCTGCGGCGGCCGTCGCCCTGGGCTTCATCCTGGGCGGCGTCCTGGGAGGCTGCCTGGCCATGCTGTTTGCGCCCGACTCGGGGCGACGGACCCGGGAGCGCCTGCGGGACCTGGCCGCCGACATGCGGGACAAGACGATTGACATGTCCGAGGACCTCCGGGACAAGGCCGAGGAGGCGATCGAGCGTGGCCGCGAGGTCCTGGAGGAGAAGAAGTCGATCCTGTCGGCCGCCGTGCAGGCCGGCAAGCAGGCCATGCAGCGCGAGCGCGAGCGTTTGTCTACCCCGTGATCCGACCCCCACTGCGGGCAAGTACATGTCGTCGGTCTCGGGCTGGCCTGGGGTGAGGATGGCTTTTGCCCGCTGACGGGATGGGAGGGGGAGGGATGGGTATCTCCGAGAGTGAGGAACCCATGGGGATGGCTGTCCGCTCGCGAGAGGGACGGGGGGGACTGGTTTCCCCCGCACCGTGCGGGGCTGAAGTCCAGGGTTCTGGTCTCCACGCCGGCCGGGACGAAGGGCTGGAGGAGACCGGATGAAGACGATCGTCCTCGAAAAGCCGGGCTCCTTTCAACTGGCGGAGACGGCGGTGCCGGGAGCCCCGCGGCCGGGCGAGGCCCTGGTGCGCGTACGCCGCGTGGGGATCTGCGGGTCGGACCTCCACGCGTTCAGGGGGAAGCAGCCCTTCTTCAGCTACCCGCGCATCGTGGGTCACGAGTTGGGAGTCGAGGTCGTCGCCCTCGGAGGGGACGTGTCCCACCTTGCCGCCGGCGACCGGTGCGCCGTGGAACCCTACCTGCACTGCGGCCGGTGCATCGCATGCCGCCGCGGCAAGACGAACTGCTGTGTGGCCCTCCAGGTCTTGGGGGTGCATCTGGATGGCGGCATGCGCGAGTTGATGACCGTTCCCGCCGGGAAGCTGCATCCGTCGCAGCGCCTTTCCGTGGACCAGCTCGCGCTGATCGAGATGCTCACGATCGGGGCGCATGCCGTCCGGCGGGCCGAGTTGGAGGAAGGGGAATGCGCCCTCGTCGTCGGGGCCGGACCCATCGGCCTGTCGGTCATCCGGTTCGCGCAGCTCTCCGGGGCCAAAGTCCTCGTCCTGGAGATCGGCCAGCGACGACGCCAGTTCTGCCGCCAGCACCTGAAGGTTGAAACGTGTCTCGACGGGAAAACCGATCCGGTCGCGGAACTCCAGGCCCTGCTCCACGGGGACCTGCCGACGACGGTCTTCGAGGCCACCGGCAATCCGAATGCCATGATGGGCTCGGTTCAGTACGTCGCCAACGGGGGCAAGCTGGTCTTCGTGTCCCTGGTTCAGGGCGACCTGACGTTTCGCGACACGGAGCTTCACCGGCGGGAACTCACCTTGCTCCGCAGCCGGAACTCGACGGGCGCGGACTTCGCCTGGGCCATTCAGATGGTGGAAGAGGGCAAGATCGATCTCATTCCGTGGATCACCCATCGGGCCCCGGCCGACCGGATGGTCGCGGACTTTCCCTCCTGGCTGGACCCTGAGCGGGGCGTGATCAAGGCGGTGGTGGAGTTCTGACAGGATCCCTTCGGATTCTCTTCCCAGCGCATCAGCACCTGCAACAACTCGCCTACCCAAAAGCTGCCGTGCCCCGCAGTGAGGCCGTGCCGCATCACCCGCATGGCCGTTTGATCCCGGAGGCGTGGTAGTTGCCAGCCGGTCTGCCGGCACGGGACAAACTTGACACCTTAGCTCTTGAATGATAGTTTTGGCCTCACGGTCCCTCCAAGTTCCCGGAAGGGGGCGAGAGTCCCGGTACTCGAGGACGGAGGGGGGATCGGTGAGGGGAGTGCACGCTGAGGTCAGGGTCTGGGTTCACAGGAAACAGGAGGGGGGACCATGACACAGAGGAAGGGACGGCTCATCTCCAGGCGGGATTTCGTCAAGGCCGGGGCGGTGGCGGCGGGCGTGGGGCCTGCCATCATCATCCCCGGGCGGGCTGGCGCGGCGAAGAAGACGCTCAAGATCCAGCAGTGGGTGCACTTCGTCCCGCCGTATGACGAGTGGTTCAACAAGAAGTACGTAAAGGAATGGGGCGAGAAGAATGACACCGAAGTCACCGTAGACAACATCAACCTCGCCCTCATTAACGCCCGCGCGGCCGCGGAGGTCTCTGCCCAGAAGGGCCACGACCTCCTCCAGTTCAACTGGCCGCCACCGGCCTTCGAGGAGCAGGTGGTGGACATGAAGGAAGTGTACCAGGAATGCGAGCGGAATTTCGGCAAGCCCATTGATCTGGCCATCAAGAGCACCTATAACCCGAAGACGAAGAAGTACTTTGCCTTCTCCCCATCCTTTACGCCCGACCCGGTGAACTACCGGCAGGACCTGTTCTCGCAGGTCGGAATGCCCAATGGTCCGCGGACCTGGGAGGACGTCCGGGTCGGCGGAGGAAAGATCAAGAAGCAGTTCGGAAATCCCGTGGGCGTCGGTCTGTCCAACGAGATCGACACGGGCATGGCCATGCGAACCATCATGTACGCCTTCGGGGCTCACGAGCAGGACGAGGCCGGGAACCTGATCCTCAACTCCAAGGAGACCCTGGA
>JACQVO010000179.1 GCA_016209725.1 Candidatus Methylomirabilota bacterium
CGACTGAGACCCCCGTAGGCCCCATGAGATGGTTTCGGGTTCTTGCGTTGAGAGGTCGGAACCTCGTATCCTTGGCGACCTTGGCGTCATGGCGGTTCAAGTGTTTCTTCGGACCAGGGCTAGATGCCGTCGGAAACCGCATACGCGTGTTCAGCGCCTCGGCCCACATCCCGGCGTGCGTCATGCTGATCGGCGGCGTGGGCTGGATGGCGGGTCCGGCGTGCCTCGTGCCTCGACATAGCGTGCAGTTGTACGATCTCTGCTGCGCCGGCCGCTGGCAGGAGGCGATGCAATTGCAGCGCAAGCTCTGGCGCGTGAACCGCGCCTTCGCCAAATACAACCTGGCGGCAGGCATCAAGGGTGGCCTGGAGCTGCAGGGCTACGACGTCGGCCCGCCGCTGCCGCCCCAGGCATCCTTGTCGGAGGCGGGTCGGGCGGAAGTCAAGGCCATCCTCGAGGATCTGGGGGCGCTGCCCCCCGGCACCGCGCCCGGGTAGGCGGAGACGATCAAGACCGGCGGGACGCTGGTAGCGCTGTCACTTCGGGACCTGACATTCCAAGTAGTATGCCGTTCCATCCACGATTGCGTATTGTGGCCAGTCCACAGGAGCATGGCGACGGTCAGGGCGCCGACGGGACCTCTGCCCAGCCTTGCCGGGCAGAGAGAGTCTCGCCTTGTTGCCGAGAGCGACCCCCTTCGCCTCTTGGCCTCGCGAAAGCCGCTGTGTCGGGGTATAGAGTAAGTTGCTCCGGAACCAACGTCCCCCATCATTTCTCGTACCTCCCTTCGACCGCGGATTCCTGCCTCGAGTCAGCCCAAACGCGCGGTGAGCGGCCGCGGCGAGCGCACGCGAGTCAGGATCCGCTCCACTGCAAGGTTAGGCACCTTCTCTCGATGCATCGTTCTCTCGCCAAAGCTGTTCGGTGTTCGGTAATCGCTTCGCTAGCTGTCTCGCCTCCGCCAATGCTTCAGGAGCACACCAGCGGACGTAGAGGAGGTTATCTTCCGTCAGGAACTGGGCAAGCGCCGCTGCTGCGTCTACGGCACGCACCCACGATAGGTCGGTGGCTCTACTGACCCACCGAATTGCGCTCGACAGCACGGATTCCAAGGCGTTCGCGATCGTCTCCACTTCCGATGGGGTGTGGGCAGGGCTCTTGAAGGCCGGTCGGTTCCCCACCCAGGCGACTCTCGGCCCATAGTTGACGTCAACCCGAAGCTGCCATGCTGCCTGAAGAAATTCTCGAAGTCGCGGGCTCAGGCCTTTTGCCTCGCACGCCTCTAGGAACATGGGCACGTACCAGTGCGGTATCAGCTTTTCTGTAGGGTCCTCTGACCCTCCGCTCCAAGCCTGGGCGAGGCGCCCCCGGCGGTTCTTCTCCAGTTCCTGCGGCAGAAGAAACATCAGCGCGATGGAGAGATGAAAAAGGGCATAGTAGGCCGCTATCGCCGTCCAGATATACTCCTGCGCCCGGAGCGCCACGACGGCCTCCGCGCTGTAGACGATGCTCTTGGCATACGCTGCTCGGGCCTGTAAGCAAAAAAGTCCCGCATTGTAGTACTGCCCCGCAATCTCCAGCGTGTCGAACTGGAATCCCCGAGAGAAGATCTTGGCAAGCTCCTCAGCGCTGAAGGGGCCGCCGCGCTCGACTCTCACTGAAAGTGACTCACGTTTCACTTTGCTGTCTCCTCCGAGCGGGACATACGACGCCGGACCCTCCATCGTCGCCAGCGACGAGAGTGCCTAACGGGGCGGCGGCTGAGCCGCGGGCCGGGAGGCGAGCTGGCTCGCCGAGGGGACCGACGGCTCCAGAAGCGGGATGGGCCGCGCGAGCGGTCCCAACACGCGGCATCCTTTCGCTGCCTGAAGTTATGCGCATCGTCGTCAGTGGCTCTCACGCTCGGGAGGGTACCCGTGGGGCCACCGCCACGTTGACGTGTCGGTAGATGATTCCACCCTCCCTCACGTCATCGGGGATCTCCACCTGAGAACGAGACACGACAACCGCGTATCGATAGCCAGTGAGTTCGGTTGCTGCGAGCGGCCCTTGCGCATAGCGGAGCGCTTGCAACCGGGCCTCCTCGAACCGCTGACGGGACTCGCCGTCCTTGGCCGCCTTCTTCCACTCCGTCAGCACGAGTCCGTCAGCGTACCGTTGGGCTGCAGCGAAGTCGGCGGCAGGCTCCTGGAAGACGAGATCAGTCCGCGCTCCGGCAGCATCGACTTTGAACGCCCAGATCCCGTGGAGCAGAAGATGCACGGCGCCGAGCTTTTCACAGGCGACTTCGCCGTCATCGAACGCCTTCACCCACTTCGCGCGGATATCCTCGTCTACGACGATCGACCGTTGCAAGTGAGAAAAGGCTCGCTCAGAGCGCGCTTGGATGGATTCTTGGACATCGGAAAGAAGAAACGACATCTCGGTCTCGAAAGCCGCCAGGAGAACCAATGCCGCCCACACGCGCTCTTGAAGGGAGTCAGGTGTACCCGCCGTGTCGCCGATCAAGGTGCTGGTTCGCGCCAGGAAGTCATCAATGGCTGTCACGGCAGGCGCAGGCAGCATCTGATGAAAGCTGTCTCGGAAAGCGCGCAAGGCCGCGAGAATCCGTTCACCTTGCTCGCGTAGCCGCTTCCCCCTGCCGTAGCTGTCTCTGGACCGCACGGCAAGGTACTGGGCATGAAGGTGTCCTGCCTCCATGAGGCCACGGATGCGGCTCGACAGTGCTCTCCACTGGTCCAGATAGGTCATCGCTGTTCCGCTACCGCTCGCTGTGCGTATAACGCTCACGTTGACCGGCCGCGGCGAGCGAATGCGAGCCAGCGGCCGGCTCCAGCGTGGAGTTATCCGGCCGCATTACCGAGACCGGCGAGGCGTGTCGCCTCGCGGATGATCACTGCAGCGTCCTGCTTCGCAGCCGCAGAGCGTGGAAAGGGAGCTGGGTGCAGAGTGAACTCGCAGCTTCCAAGCCGGCAAGGAATGCCCTTCGGCCAAGCCTCCTTCAGCTTCTCGATCGTCTTGGACACGCCCACTCCTGGAGGCGCTGTGACCGACGGGTGCTTCAGAATCGCCCGCCGAGCGGCGGCGCCAAAGCCGACGATCCTGGCTGGACGCAAGAAGAGAAGTTCGTCGGCGAACCCGACTGGACAGCAACGATCAACAATCTCGTTCGGCGGATTCTGAAACCCCTCCTCGTCGGGGACGATCGCGCATTTCACGGCATGAATCAGGAAGGCATGCTCAGCGATCAGATCGTCCCAGCGGGAGTCCGTGACTGCCTCGATGAATTTGCGCAGGTTGTCTTCGGGATCGTTGGTCGCGCTCTTCGCTGCTATGCGATTGGCAGGGCTGCCCTGATCGGGCGGCGCAACGCCGGCGAACAGAAGAGCGATCGGCAGAGCAGGAGCCGGGGTCTGCTCCCGGACGTTGATCTCGACCCTCGCGTGGCCCTTGCAAGCCTCACACGCCCAAACGCGCTCTCGGATCGCCTGCCATTGGACGTGAGTCGCCATGTCACACTCTGTCCGGAAAACGCGCCGGATCAGGCGCGGCGGCCAACCCGATCAGGAACGCCACCGACGTCCCACCCGCCGCCGCCTGAATCCGGATGTTAGACGTCTCATGTTATCCGCCGGCCAGCCGAAAGATCCGCTCATCGAGGCACTCGATCACAGCAAAGGATGTAAGGTGAAGCGCTTCGGCTTCGAGAAGAGATACCTCAGCACTTCGCTCTCCGGACTCCCAGTCATAGCAGACGAGGCGCTCGCCGGCGTGGTCCTGTTCCCACGTGAAGGCCCAGTGGCCGACGCCGTTTCGAACACGGCGGAAAAGATCATGATTGAACGTATCCCTGGCCTGAGCCAGGGCCGGGTATGTTTCATGGTCACTCCGGAGCAGCAGATTCAAAGGGGAGTCAGCGGCGCGCAGAAATCTGCCGACTGGCCCATCAACAACTAGGAAAGTAGGGAGCCACCTAGCGATTCGAGTGCCGACCGGTACGAGGAGCTGCTGCGGCGAAGGAACGTGCTCCATCCGCACGTTTGCCGCGACGCTGAGGTGCGCAAGGAAGGTTCGGACACTGAGATGAACTACTGGATTCGCACGAAGGTATCGCACGAACTCCTCGGCGCGGCGCGGATCTGACACGACTGCGGTGCACTCCCGCTCAAGGTCCGATTGGGGTGTTAGCGACTGGGCCCATCTCCGAGCGATGCCTCGAGCGGCCAGCACTTGAAGGAGAGAGCTGAGGAGCCGGTCCTTGTCCGACACTTGAGACTGGTCTGGCATCCAGATGTCCGCTGGCGTCTGACAAATAAGCTCTTATCCGGCGGGTCCCTCGTAGAGGTGGCCCACGACCGCGGAAGCGGGCGCGCCGGGTAAAACGGGTTGAACTGAACCACCCTGCCTGTGCGTGCCGCACGCAGACAGACAGGTGGCCTGAGAGCTATGGGGATTGTATCTGAGCCGGGGGGCCGGGGGAAGGGATTTGTGACGACCTGCCAGGGGGGCGCGTCACCGAAGCCGGGGTGGACCCGGGGGCGCTGGGAGCGACATGACCCTCCGGAAAGACGAGAAAGACGTGCGGAGGGCACACGCCGCCGTCCCTTCGCGTGCAGCGGGGCGGGGGCGCGATGGACAGGCGAACCGCAGAGGGCGGGCTCATGAGATGTGCATTACCGGGACCGGGAGTGCCCCCGACCCGCAGGCAGACGGGAAACCGGGTGACGTCCACCTCAGTCAACCGCTACAATGTTGGTTAGGCGGGCATATCGGCCTTGCATTTGGCGTAGACAAACTCAGGGTCCAAATCAACGCCGCAGTGCCATTCAATTGTATCGAACGAAACCCGGACCCGCCTGAAAGTTTCATAGTCCTTGATTCTTTGAAATACACCGAAATCAAGCATCGGCTTCATGTCTAGGATTCCCCTCTCGCCATTTTCAAAGACAACGAAAAGAGTGTAGTCGTCGCGAGGAACAACTTCTTTCACAGAAGGATACATAGCCTCGCTCCTTACTGGAGGGGTTGTATCTTGAACGGCTCTTCGCCATTCATCACGAGTTGCCAGTCGGCCATCAGTTCTTCCTGGTGCAGTTCAGCCCACGCCAGCACAAGTTTTGTCTGCCTGGGGGGAAGGCTGCCCTCGATAAACTCACAGGTTCGAATGTCCACGGTCCCCTTGTACTCGTTGTAGTACACATGGAAATGAGGAGGCGGGTGCTCGCCCGGTGCAAAATACATCCTTACGATGATACCAAAAAACATTGAAATCGTTGGCATCGCAACATTCCTTCCTATTACGTCCAGCGAATAGGCCTTTGTCCGGAGGGCGCCCCGTAGAACAGACCCACGACCGCGGAGGAGGGCTCGCCAGGCAAAACGGGTTGAACTGAAGCGCTGGCCCGCGGGCTATGGGGGATGATTGTATCTGACCCGGGGAGCGGGGGGAAGGGATTTGTGACCGCAAGGTGAGATTGACCTCAGGGGAGGGACGGTGGGCAGAAAGGCGGGTCGTGGCCATCCCCAAGTAAATGACTGGTCAGTCGGATTTCGGCTTGTTGGGACGAGCCTGCCGGGCGCGCCCCAGCAAACCCCTCAGCTCGTCCATGGTCCGCTCCAGCCACTCCAGCCTC
>JACQVO010000202.1 GCA_016209725.1 Candidatus Methylomirabilota bacterium
ACTCGAGCAAATCCCCCCAACCCCCCTTTGCCAAAGGGGGGCGAGGGGGGATTTTGCCAGGCTTGCGGCCTAAGTGGGCAGTATTGAGGCTAGCGGCCGGATCCCGGCGGGGATTGGACCAGCGGCGGAAGGTTCGTGTAGAGGGGGATTCCGTCGGCATCCACCCTCCGATAGACCCTCGGGGTGGAGGGGACGCCCCGACCGACCTCGATCCCGGTCCGCCGGGGGGACGGGCCGGGGCCTCTCCCGCCGAGGTCCCGGCGACCATAAAACCCGAGGACGCGAGCCACGTACTGCCGTGTCTCCGGGTAGGGAGGCACCCCGTTGTAGCGGACGACCACGTTCTCTCCGGCATTGTAGGCGGCGAGGGCCAGGGGCAGCCGCCCGGAAAACATGTCGTGGAGGAAGCGGAGGTAACGAACCCCGCCGCGGATGTTCGCCTGGGGATCAAAGCTGTTCTCGACCGCGTAGCGTCCCGCCGTGCCGGGCATGAGCTGCATCAGGCCCTGGGCGCCCTTGCGGGAGACGGCGTGGGGGTCGAAATTGGACTCGGCCTTGATGATGGCCCGGACCAGCGCGGGGTCCACCCCCTCCTCGTCGGCGATCTGATTGATCAGGTCGGCATACTGGCCCCGCACGAGGTTGACGTTGGGGGGAAGGCCGAAGGCGGGGAGGGGGCGGAAGTAGGGCTTGGTGGGCGCGTCGGTGTAATGCGCCGTGCCGGCGGGGTCCACGTAGACGTAGACCGCTGCCTCACCAGAGGCAAGGGGCGCCTGAACGCAGAGCCCCGCGGCAAACAGAGCGAAGCGGATCTTACCCATCGGGCGCAAGCTATAGCAGACGGTCCGACGCCTGGCAAGGTCAAACTCGCCCCGGCGGTGGTCCCACGGCGAAACGCCCTCTCGGTCCCATGGGTCCCTAGCGGGCGATGATGAGCTTCCTCGCGTGCTTCCGGATCTGCGTCTGGAGATTCGGGGGGAGGTCCGCATCCGTGATCACCGAGGTGAACGCCCTGAGAGGGCTGACGATGGCCAGGCCCGTCCGCCCGAACTTCGTGTGGTCCGCGAGGAGGTAGCTCTCGCGCGCCACCGACAGGATGCGGCGCTGGAGGACCGCAAGATCCATGTCGCTGTTGGACGCCTCCCAGCGCGGCGTGATCCCGGTCGTGCCCAGGAACGCCCGGTCCACCCGGATCTCCTCCAGGGTCTTTTCGGCGAGGGGGCCCGTGAGGGAGCCGCTGGCAGGCCTGGCGACGCCCCCCAGGGCGACGACCCGAAGGCCGGGGCGATGCCACAGTTCCGCAAGGACCTGGACAGAGTTGGTGACCACGGTAAGGTTGACCACGGCACGGAGGGGAGGGGCCATGGCCAGGACGGTTGTCCCCGCGTCCAGCAGGACCGTCTCCCCAGGGTGGACCAGGGCCGCGGCGGCGCGACCGATGGCGGCCTTGGCCTGAAGCTCCATCCGCTCGCGCCGGCGAAATGGCACATCCCGCGGGGCAGCCAGCGCCACCGCCCCCCCATGCGTCCGACGCAGCAACCCCTGCGAGTCCAGGAGGGTCAGATCCCGCCGGATCGTCATGAGGGACGTACCAGCCTGGCGGGACAGCTCCCCGACCGACAGGATCCCCCGGTGGTTCACCGATTCCACGATCCGGGCCCGGCGCTGTGCGGCAATCATGCGTGGCATGACCCGCCCTATACCCGATCCCGCGGAGCCATGCAAGCGAAATTGTTCGAAGTATGCCAGATCTACCAGTATCGCACATTTTCGCTTGACGCCTTCCCTCCTCCAGGGCTATCGTCGCCCTGGGTCCCGATCCCCCTCCTCCCCCCGTGTGTGGGGGGCCGGGGGAGGGAAGGATCGGATGTCGCGTTTTCCGGCGTTCCCACCGGGGGGGATGGAGGTTCGAATCATGCGTATCATCACGGCCGTCCTGTTGGGGATCTTCCTCCTGACGACCACCGCCAGCCATGCCGCCGAGAAGGTGGTGGTCATGGTGCGGACCGGGGTGGAGGCCGACGCCATCCGGGCGGTGGCGCAGGCCTACACCAAGGCCACGGGCCGGCCGGTGGAGATGATGGAGATCGGCCGGTCGGCCTACTACGCGACCCTGCACACACAACTGGTGGCCGGCACCGATGCCTTCGACTTGGCGCAGGCCAACGATGTGGATGTGGGGGTGCTCGCCGAGGCGAAGGTCATCGCCCCCATCGGCCCCTATCTGGATGACCCTCGCCAGACCGACCCCAAGACGTTCGACCTCAAGGACATCGCCTTCGTGTACTCCTACAAGGGCCAGACGTACGCGATCCCCTTCGATGTCAGCACCCACTTCCTCTACTACCGCAAGGACCTGGTGAAGACCCCCCCGGCGACGTGGGACGAGTACTTCGAGGAGGCCAAGCGGTGGACGCGCCGGTACAACGAGAAGTCGCCGACGATGTTCGGGGCCTCCTTCACGGCGCTGGCCGGCTCGGAGCAGCCCAAGGTCTTCTATTCGGTCATGTGGAGCATGGGGGGATGGATCCTGGACGACCAGGGAAGGGTCGGGGTGGACAGCCCGGGGGCGATCGCCGCGGGCGAATACTATGCACGGCTGCGGGACGCCAAGGTGATCCCCCCGGACATCTTTTCGTGGGGGTTCCAGAACGTGAAAGACGCTCTGGAGACAGGCGTGGTCGCCATGGGGGCCCCCTACTGGAACGCCGCCTACCCGATGATCAAGACGGGGAAGAGTCCGCTCAAGGACCAGATCGCCATCACGGTCGTCCCGGGCGTCCGCAGGCCCGACGGCACGATCACCCGGACGCCTTTCCAGCAGGGCAAGATCCTCCTGATGAACGCGGGCTCCAAGAGGAAGGCAGGCGCCTGGGCCTTCCACCAGTACCTCACCTCTAAGGAGGGGATGCGGCTGATGGTGCAGGCGGGCGGGACGCCATCCCGTTTCTCGTTGCTGCGGGACCCCTCCCTGCCGCTGCGGGAATACCACGACCTGATGGAGGCCTCGCTCAAGATCGCCAAGGGGGATCCGGCGCCGCCGTTCTACCTGAAGCAGCATGAGGCCATGAACGAGGCGCTGTCCAACATCATGACCGCGAAGGGGGACGTCAAGGCGAACCTGGCCCGGGCCGGGGAGACGATCCGGCGCCTCCAGCAAGGCAAGTAGCCCGCGTCCGACCCATGCCCGACACGATCACGGAGACGGCCAGGCTCTGGCTCTTCGACATTGACGGCACCCTGGTCGCGCCGTCGGACGACCAGCTCAACGCCTGGGTTGCCACGTTCCGCGAGGTCTTCGGCCTGCAGACCTCTCCGGCGGCGATCAGCTCGCATCTGGGCCAGACGTTCGCACAGGTCGTGGACGCGGTGGTTGAGGCCCACGAACAGACGGTCTTTCCGCCGCGGCTCCAGCAGGCACTGGACACGTACACCCGCCATGTCCGGAATGGACTGGCCGCCCGCCCGGTGAGGCTGCTGCCTGGGGCGCGGGAACTCCTGGAGTTTCTCAAGGGGCAAAGGGACCTGGTGGGAGTGGTCACGGGAAACTTCCCGGCGGAAGGGGAACCGAAGCTTCACCGCGTCGGCCTGCGGGATCTCCTCAACGTGGTGGTCTATGCGGACCTGGCGGTCCCCGGACGGGACGGCCTGGTCCGGCGGGCCCTGGACGTCGCCCGTGCCCTGGGATTCCCGGGAGGGTTCGCGGACACCGTGGTGGTGGGTGACTCGGTCCACGACATCGCGAGTGCCCGCCGCACCGGTGCCCTGGCCGTGGCGGTCTGCACGGGATTCACCCCCCGTGCCGCGCTCGCCGCCGCAAGACCCGATCTCCTGGTCCCCGACCTGCCCGCCCTCCTCAGCCTCCTCCGGCAACCAGGCGCGCGATGGGCTCCCAGCAGCTCCTCCGCTTGATCCTCACCCTGGGCATCTGGATCGGGGTGCTGGCCGGCGCCTGGGGAGCCGTCTGGAGTCTCCTGCCGCCTGGACCGCCGGCCGTGCTCCTGAGTGCAGCGGCCTTCGTCGCGCTCTACCTCGCCCTGATGCTGCGCCTGGGGGATGCGTACCTGCGCTTTACGCTGCTCATCCCGGCCATGGCCCTGCTGCTCCTGGTGACCGTGGTTCCCATCGCCTTCCTGACCTACCTGGCCTTCTTCCGGGTGACGATTCTCAACTTCCGGAGCCATTGGCCGTTCGTGGGCCTGGAGAATTTCGTCACCGTCTTCCGGAACGATCCCCTGTTTCTCCCGACCCTGGTCCGGACCCTCGAACTCCTGGTGCTGGGGCTCCTCTTCCAATTCGGCCTGGGGCTGGGGATGGCCCTCTGGCTGAACCGCCGGGTCCGGTTCGAATCCCTCCTGGCCACGCTGATCCTGCTGCCGATGATGACCAACAGCATCGTGGTGGGGATGCTGTGGAAACACCTCCTGAATTTCTACAACGGGCTCCTGAACCTGCTGCTGGGGCTCGTCGGAGTCGAGGGCTTCCCCTGGCTGACCACCACTCCCATCGAGTTCATCGCGGCCCTCCCGGCGATCGGTCCGTGGCTGGTCGAGCACCTCAATGCCAACTACGCTTTCCTCAGCATCCTCGTCACCAACACATGGCAGTGGATGCCGTTCATGTTCCTGCTCCTGCGGGCGGCGCTCCGCTCGCTTCCGGCGGAGCCGTTCGAGGCCGCCCGGATCGACGGGGCCACCGCGTGGCAAACCTTCTGGTTCCTGACCCTGCCGCTCCTCAAGGGGGTGATTGGCGTTGTCCTCCTGGTTCGGGCCATCGACATCCTCAAGACCTTCGGGATGATCTGGGCCCTCTTCGGCAACGCCACCGTCACGCGGGTCATGCCGATCCACATCTACACCGTGGGCATCCAGAGCCAGGACTACAGCCAGGGGGCGGTCCTATCTCTCCTCCTGGCGATGGTGAGCGTCGCCGTGTATTGGACCTTCCAGCGTAGCTTTGGCCGGCCGGTCCTGGCCCGGGATTGACCATGGTATCTCTTGTTCGCCGGATCGGCTTCAGCCTCGCCATGGGCGGCGTGATCCTGGTTTGGGTCGGCCCCTTCTTCTGGATGGTCCTGGGCTCCTTCAAGCCGCGCGAAAGCATCATCGCCAACGAGCTGGTGCTCCGCTTCACCCCCACCTGGGAGAACTACGACGCCATCTTCTCCCGGCATGCCTTCTGGACCTACACGGCCAACAGCTTCCTGGTGGCCATCGCCACCACCGTCGTCACGGTGGCGGCCTCGATCCTGGCGGCGTACGCGCTCTCGAGGTACCGGGCCGGGGGACGGCTGTTCGAGTTCTGGCTGATGTTCACGCGGATGCTCCCGCCGGCCACGTTGCTGATCCCCCTGTTCCTGATCTTTCGGACCCTGGGGCTCATCAATACCCTCACCGGTTTGGTCATCGCGGATGCCTCGTTTCTGTTATCCTTCTCCATCTGGCTCCTGCGGGGATTCTTCGATGAGGTGCCCGTGGGCCTGGAGGAGGCCGCCGCCTGCGATGGGGCCAGCCGGATGCAGAGCCTCCTGTACATCGTCCTGCCCGTGGCCGCCCCCGGGGTGACCGCAACGGTGATCCTCTCGCTCATCTTCGCGTGGAACGAGTACCTCTTCGCCATCGTGTTCGCCTCCGCCACGGCGTCCAAGACGCTGCCGGCGGCGGCCAACGATTTCATCACCGGCTACGCCATCAACTGGGGGCCCGTCTTCGCCTCGGGAGTCATCATCGTGCTCCCGGTGGGTCTGGCCGCGCTCCTGCTGCAACGGTACATCGTCCGCGGGCTGACCCTGGGGGCGTTCAAGTGAGGGTGCACGAGCGGCCGTCGAGAAGGGACTCGGCATGAATCCACAGTTGCTGTTTTGCCACTTCCCCTTCGGCAAGGACTGCGAGGCTATCCGGGAGTACGTCGCCACCCACCAATACGACGGGGTCGAGTGGGGACTGGATAGCTGGCGGGTGATGGTCGCCCGTGGCCGGCGGCAGCAGATGCTGGACCGGCTGCGAAGGGCGGCATCCCTTTGCTCTCTCCACGCGCCCTACACGGATCTTGAGATCGGCCACCGGGATGCCGAGTACGCTGATGCGGCCGTGCGGGTCCTCCAAGGATACATCGACGCCGCGGCCGACATGGGGGCCCATCACCTCAACCTCCATGTGGGGTCCTTTGCCCCGGAGCCCGAGGAGCTGTCCTGGGAGACGCTGGTCCGCAATCTCGCCACGCTGATGAATTATGCCGCTCGGCGCCGGACGGCGGTGACGGTGGAGAACCTGCGTCATGGGCCGACGAGCGACCCGGATACCTTGGCTGCGCTGCTCCGGCATACTGGCGCCCCGGTGACCTTCGACCTGGGTCATGCCCATGGCAGCGCCTGGGTCCAGGGCGGTCGCGGGTCGGTCGCCGACTTCCTGAAGAGCATCCCCACCCCCATCCTGGCCGGGCACCTGTATTTCACCGAGCGCGACGACTCTCATTTCGCCCCAACGGCCGTTGACGATATCGCCGCGGCGCTGGACGGCCTCTGGGAGGCGGGATGCGACTTCTGGGTCCTGGAGCTCCATACCCGGGAGACCCTTGAGCAGACACGGCGGATCGTGGATCAGTACCTGGAAGGATGGGGAGGTTCCCCTTCCAAGAAGCCATAGCGGGCGGAGGGAACGCCCAGAATAGGAGGAGATCATGTGGTGTCGCAACGCTGCCTGGCGTCTCGCAAGACTCGTCGTATGCTTCGCGCTCCTGGGGGTCTTCCCGGGCGGGTACGCCTGGGCCCAATCGAAGCCCGTGATGGTGTACGGGGTGATTCACGAGTACACACTCGCTCGACTGATGCAGAAGTTCGCGCAGGACACCGGCGGCAAGGCAGACTTCATCCGCCTGTCGGCCGGCGAGGTGGCCACCCGGGTACTGGCGGAGCGGCAATCCCCCAAGGGGGACGTGATCTTCGGGATGTCCCGGGCCATCCAGGAGTCGCTCAAAGCCAAGGGGCTTCTCGAGGCGCATAAGTCGCCGCGCCGCGCCGATGTTCCGAGCCGGTACGTGGACCCCGATGGCTACTGGACTGGAAGCTCCATCACCGTTCAGGGGTTTGCCATCAATACCGAGCGCTGGCAGAAGGAGTTCGGCAACGCGCCGATGCCCAAGACCTGGGAGGACCTGCTGGATCCGAAATACAAGGACCTCATTGTGACGTCGAGTCCGCTGACGTCCGGCGCCGCGTTCACCTTCGTGGTGGGTCAGTTCTTCCGCCTGGGCGAGGAGAAGGGGTGGGAATACCTGCGGGCTCTGGACAAGAACATCCGGTTCTACACGCCCAGCGGCATCGCGCCCAGCCGCATGGTGGCTCAGGGTGAGTTCCTGATCGCCATCACCTTTGCCCACGACGTCCTGAAGTGGATCTCCGTCGGGCTTCCGATCAAGATGATCCACCCGCCGGGCGTGAGCTGGGACATCGGATCGGTCTCGCTGATCAAGAGCGGCCCGAATCCCGAGGGGGCGAAGAAGTTCATCGACTGGGTGCTCGGCCGGGACCCGATCCAGCTCATCGTGGACCTGAATTTCGAGGGGTCCATCCGATCCGACGTGACCCTGCCGCTGGGTGCCACCCCTCTCGACAAGATCGATCTGGTGGATTACAAGCTCGACTGGGCGGCACAGAATCGCGAACGGATCCTCAAGCGGTGGGGGGAGCTGTTCA
This sequence comes from Candidatus Methylomirabilota bacterium, assembly GCA_016209725.1. Classification (GTDB taxonomy): domain Bacteria; phylum Methylomirabilota; class Methylomirabilia; order Methylomirabilales; family 2-02-FULL-66-22; genus 2-02-FULL-66-22. The sequence goes on from JACQVO010000202.1 coordinate 7,694, forward strand.
AGAAGTAGAGGGCGAGACAGCGTCCGGGAGAACACGGAGGGACAGATTCTCACATGCTCAAGAGGAGCGTGGCGCGCGAGTGGGAGGCGCCTCGCCTGACCCGGCGACTGGCGGTTGATCCCATCGGCTGGGGGGCGGTTCTCCTCGTGACCGCGCTCCTCGGGATCTTCGTCCTCCTGCCTGTTGCCAAGGTACTGGCCCAGCCGGGGCCGACGGAGTGGATGCGACTGCTCACGAACCCGCGCTGGCTCCGGCTGGGCATCAACACCCTCATGATCGCGGGCCTGTCCACCGTCTCGGCCGTGACCCTGGGATTCCTTTTCGCCTATGCCACCTCACGGCCGGATGTCCCACTCCGCAACCTCTTCAAGTTGATCGCCATCCTGCCGCTGGTCTCGCCGCCCTTCGTGGGCGGCCTGGCCTTCATCCTGCTCTTCGGCCGGCGGGGCGTCATCACGTATTCGCTGCTGGGCCTCCGGGGGGACATCTACGGATGGCACGGCCTCTGGATGGTCCAGACGCTGGCCTTCTTTCCCATTGCGTACCTCACCCTGGCGGGGGTCCTGCGTCGGATCAATCCGACGCTGGAGTACGCCGCGCAGGATCTGGGCGCGCATGGCTTTCGGGTGTTTCGCACGGTGACGCTGCCCCTGGCTGTCCCGGGGCTGGCCAGTGCGGCGCTGCTGGTAGGGATCTATACCCTGAGCGACTTCGGGAATCCCATGCTGGTCGGAGGTGCGTTCAAGGTGCTGGCGACCGAGACCTACACCCAGGTCACGGGCTGGGGAGATCTCGGGATGGCGAGCGCCCTGAGCGTTGCCCTCCTTCTGCCGAGCCTCATCCTTTTCGCGCTCCAGCGATACTGGGTCGAGGGCCGTTCCTATGCGACCGTCACGGGCAAGGGGAGCTTCGCAGATCCCCTCCCGACGCCGGGTTTCCTGCGCTGGGGCCTCCTCGCCGGCTGCTCTCTGGTGGCCCTTGTGCTCCTGGCGACCTACGCCGTGGTGTTCGTCGGGGCATTCGCCCGGACTTGGGGCGTGAACTGGCGGCCCACCCTCGAGAACTTCGAGTACACCGTTTTCCGGGGCGCGCAGCTTTGGAACAGCATCCGCTTCGCAGGTCTGGCGGCCTTGGCCGGGTCGGCCTTTGCCGTCGTGGCGGCCTTCCTGATCCAGCGGAAGCGCTTCCCCGGGCGGACGGCCGTGGATTTTGCGGCGGTGCTGCCGGCGGCGCTGCCCGGGACCCTGATCGGGGTCGGGTACATCCTGGTGTTCAACACGCCGCCCCTGGCCCTCACCGGGACGGGGACGATCATCGTCGTGGCCATGCTGTTCCGGACCATCCCTGTGGGCTACCGGGCGGCCGTCGCCGGCCTGGGCCAGATCGCCCCCAGCATCGAGGAGGGCGCCGCCGATCTGGGGGCGCGGCCGCTGCGCACCCTGTGGGACGTGACCCTGCCCCTGATCCGTTCGGCCTTCACCAGCGCGCTGGTCTTTACCTTCATCCGATCCATGAACACGCTGAGCGCCGTCATCTTCCTCGTCTCGCCGGGGAGCGTGGTCGCCTCGGCCTCCATCCTCGCCCTGGCGGAGCACGGGGACTGGGGCCAAGCCAGCGCCATGGCGGCCAGCCTGATGTCGGCTGTCTTTCTCGTCCTGCTGGGCTTCCGTCTGCTGACCGGGGGTCGCATGCGGCTCTTCGAGCTGTGACCATGGCGACGGGGATCCCCCACGTCCGGCTAGAGACCGTGGTGAAG
>JACQVO010000181.1 GCA_016209725.1 Candidatus Methylomirabilota bacterium
GAACCGAGTGTGCTGACTCAGAAACGGCTTTACACGGGACCCGTTCGGGCTGAGCCTTCGTCCCGAGCTCAGGCCGAGGGGCTTGTCGAAGCCCGAATTCCTCACCCTTCGACAGGCTCAGGGTGAACGGAATTGTAACGGGATTTAAGAGTCACCACGCTAGCATTCCGCATTCGGCATTCCGCATTCGGCATTCGTCACCGCCTCACCCCCACCCAGTGAATCTCCCCCTCGGGACGCGCGTCCCGCACCCGATCCAGCAAGCCCGAGAGGACATCCCGGGTGATATCCCTGCCACCCAGGCCGGCCACGAAGCCGAAGAGGTCCGGGCGCCGGTCCAGGGCATACAGGGCCGATCGAACCTCCTGCGCCAGGATGCCTCCGTGGCCAAAGGAGATATTTCGATCCATCACCAGGACCCGCCGGGCCCCTTTCAGTGCGTCGCGGATCTCCTCGGTGGGAAACGGGCGGAAGGCCCGCAGCTTCACCAGCCCGACCGCCTCGCCCGCCTCGCGCCGCTCGTCCACCACAAGCCGGGCCGTACTGCACACCGTGCCCGCCGCCAGGAGAACGGTTTCCGCCCCTTCGACGCGATGGCACTCCAGCAGGCCAGAGCGCCGACCGAAACAGCGGCCGAACTCCTCGCCGGCCTCGGGGATGACGAGCTTGGCCAGCTCCATGGCCTGCTGCAGCTTGTAGCGGAATTCCATGTACACGTCCATACCGGTCCCGCCGTAGAACGTGTGGGGCTCCGCGGGATTCAGCCTCACCTTCGGCTGGTATGGCGGGAGGAACTGCGCGACCTCGTCCGCCTCCGGAATGGCTACCGCCTCGAAAGTATGCGACAGGTAGAACCCCTCCAGACACACCATCACGGGGACCAGCACCGTCTCCGCGATCCGGTAGGCCTGCAGGATCGTGTCCAGGACCTCCTGGTTGCTTTCACAGTAGAGCTGGATCCAGCCGGTGTCCCGCTGGGCCAGGCTGTCCTGCTGATCCGGCCACAGGACCCAGGGCGCGGCCAACGCCCGGTTGACATTCGCCAGGACGATGGGCAGTCGTGCGCCGGCCGACCAATGGAGCAGCTCGTGCATCAGGGCCAGCCCTTGCGAGCTGGTGGCGGTAAAGGTGCGCGACCCGGCGGCGGCTGCCCCGATGCAGGTCGCCATGGCCGAGTGCTCCGACTCCACCATGATGAAGCGGGCCGGCATCCCCCCCGTGGCGCAGGCCTCCGCCAGCTTCTCGGCGATCGAGGTCTGCGGCGTGATCGGGTAGGCGGCGATCACCGCCGGCCTGGCGAGGCCGACCGCCGCCGCCACGGCATCGTTTCCCGAAAGAATCTTGCTGAGGTCACTCATGCGGAGACCATAGTGATCACATGGCGGGGACATTCCCGCGCACAGATACCACAGCCCTTGCAGTACTGATCCAACACCTCATAGGTGTAGGGCCGCTGATTCTTGCGGATGGCGACATCCGGGCAGAACACCAGACAGTTGTCACACCCGGTGCAGACCCCGCAGTGGAAGCAGCGCGCCACCTCGCCCACCGCCTGGTCCGCTTCCCAGCCGCCGCTGACCTCTGCCATGCTGGATGTTCGCCCCTCCGCGGGAAGCTGGGGAATGCTCGTCCGGGGGGCCGGCGCAAAGTAGGATAGGTTCAGGGCCTCGATCTGCACCAACTGGATCGGCTCATCCTCCTCGTCCGTCGATTCCCCATTCAGGCAGCGATGGATTCCGGCACCCGCGCGCTTCCCGGCCGCCACGGCGTCCACCACGCGCGCGGGACCCGAAACCACGTCGCCGGCAGCAAAGACCATCGTTCGCGGGAGGCGCCCCCAGGCATCGGGAGTCAGGCGCCCTGCACCGGTCAGATCCCTCGGCAGGAACTGTAGATCGGTCTCCTGACCGACGGCCTGAACGACCGTCTGGGCCACCAGCGGGGGCACCGCCCCGCCCACCGGGACGAACCGCACGCTCCCGTCCGGCTCTCGACCCAGAAAGCGGACACGGCCGATCTCAAGGGCCGTGAGTCGCCCGTTGATCACCACGGGCTGCCGGACGGCGAATCCGCAGTGGAGGGTCACCCCCTCGAGGAGGGCGGCCTGGATCTCCTCGGGATGGGCGGGCATCGCTTCGGCGGGTTCGACACACACGATAGAGACGTGGCCGGCCCCCAGGCGGACGGCGCACCGCGCGACGTCAATCGCCACGTTCCCCCCACCCACAACGACGACGTAGCGGCCCACCGACGGAACAGCCCCTTCCGCAACCTGACGGAGAAACTCGAGGCCATCGTGCACACCCACGGCCCCGCCTTCGATGTCCAGCGCTCGCCGGCTGCGAGGCAAGCCCGGGGCCAGCAGGATCGCCTGGTATGCCTCAAGGCCCTGCCAGGGTACGTCCCGTCCCACCACGAGGCCCGAGCAGATCTGCGCCCCCAGTGATTCCAGGCGCGCGATCTCCCGGCGGAGGATGTCCCGGGGCAGCCGGTAGGGGGGAATTCCCCACCGCAGGATCCCGCCGGGTTCCGGCTTCGCCTCGAAGATCGTGACTCCGTATCCCCGACGGACTAAGTGATAGGCGGCCGACAGCCCGGCCGGCCCGCCGCCGATGATGGCGATGCGCTCCCGACGTGGGGACCCGGTCACCTCGGGCCGCAACTGGTGCGCCAACCCGTAATCACCCAGGAACCGCTCCACGGCATGGATGGCCACCGGCTCGTCAAAGCTGCCGCGGCTGCAGACCGCCTCGCAGGGATGGTAACAGACCCGCCCCATTACCGAGGGAAAGGGGTTGTCCTGCATGATCAGGCGCCAGCCCTCCTCGTGCTGCCCGTACTGGACCGCACGCAGGTACCGAGCCACATCCTCGCCGGCGGGACAGCCCTCCCCGCACGGGGCCCGTTTTTCCTGATAGAGGGGCCGGACCGACTTCCATCCACCCGTCAGGTTGACCCGTGTGGTTCCCGTGGAGAAGGCCAGCGGCGGCATCTCCGCCACTGAGCCCACGGCCGCCCGCCCGTTCGGACCCGGTTGGGGAACGACGAGCTCGAGGCAGCCGGCCTCGCGGGCCAGACCCTCGCGGGTGCTCATATGGCTCTCCCCCTCTCTTCCATCCCTCTCCCCGGGTACCCTCTGGGTGAGGGGAGAGGCGGAGGTGAGGGGGACGCCGGACAGTGTACACGGTCGAAGGCCACCCGCGCGGCTTCCAGGTTGGCATCCACTTTGGCGGGGACGATCTCCGGAATCGCGAAGAGGACATGGGAGAGGTCGGCCAGCCCGCCGAAGCGGGCGACGGCCCCCAGGATGGCGGTATTCACCATGGGCATGGCCCGCGTCCCCAGGCCCAGGTCGGCAGCGATGGCGGTGGCGTCCACAGCGTACACTGTGAACGGCTGCAGCGCCGCAGGCAGAACCCGTCCCTCCGGCGCATTCAGGAGAACCCAGCCTCCGGGCACGAGGCCAGCGGTGACATCCACCAGGGCGAGCAACGTCGAGTCGAGGACGATCGTCCCGTTCGGTTGATAGACCATCTGCCGCAACCGGATGGGGGCATCGTCCACGCGGACGAAGGCCACCATCGGCGCCCCCCGGCGCTCGGCGCCGTACACCGCGAAGGCCTGGACATATCGCCCGGCCTTGTGGGCCGCGGTGGCCAGCATGGTGGACGCGCTGACCGCCCCCTGTCCCCCCCGCCCATGGATGCGAATTTCGATCATCGCCCCCACCAACCAGAGCGTTCGGCTGTTTCCGCCTATGGCGGATTCGGCTGTTCGACAGTTCTGGATCGACCGAACCGCCGACTCCGCCCCGGAACTACCCCGCTCCGGACCGCGCAGCGGGGCGGAGGTGGCGGAGCGGGGACGGTCGAACGGTCGAACGCTTTTCGCTGTGGACTATTGCTCCCGAGTGTCTGCCGCATCAAACAAGGTGGAGCTTCTGTGAGAGAGCGCACTCCCGTCCCCGCTGAAACGCCTTCAGGTTCTGATCGGCGACCTCCGGCGCGCTGAATCGGCTGCGGATGGCGGCTTCCCAATGGGCAACGGAGAGGGGCAGAAGGGCGGCGGCCGCGCCCATCAAGATCGTCCCCGCCAGGCGGGGGCTGCCCGCCTCGATGGCCAGCGTGGACGCCTCGACCGGCAGGAATGCCCCATCGAAAGTGCGGAGGCTTGCCAGCGGATCGTCCGGATACTTGAAGAGGCCGAGGTTCACCACCGGCGGGAGGACCCGCAGGCAATTCACGATCAGGGTGCCCCCGGGACGGACCTCCGACCGCCAGCGGAGCGCCTCCGCCTCTTCGAAGGCGACCAGCATGTCCACCTCGCCGCTGGAGATGATGGGTGAATAGACCTTCCGCCCGATGCGGACGTGACTGGTCACCACCCCGCCCCGCTGGGCCATCCCGTGGACCTCGCTCTTCTTCACGTCGTGACCGGCCAAGACGGCTGCCTCGGTCAGCAACTGGCTTGCCGTCAGGACCCCCTGCCCTCCGATGCCCGCCAGGAGGACATTCAGCGTCCGCTCACCTATGTCCATTTGTCGCCTCTTCACACCACGAGGTCGCCACGGGGAGGCAGAGCCACTCCGTCATTCGCAAGAATCGGCGTATGGCGTATGGCTCATGCCATTCCGCAATCAGCTTCTCCTCGACCATATGCCATACGCAATGAACCATTAACGGTATTAGGTACGACTCTAGTGTACTGACTCAGAACTGACTTTACACGGAGCCCGTTCGGGCTGAGCTTGTCGAAGCCCGGATTCCGGACCCTTCGACACGCTCAGGGTGAACGGCATTGTAAAGGGATTTGGGATTCACCACACTAGCTCTGAGGCTCCGCTCCCGCAGTTGTCGGGACGGAAGAGCCAAGGGGGACGATCGCCTTGGGGCCGCAGGTCTGCACGCACAGGTCGCATCCATTGCATCCGACGGGATCAATGGTGACGTAACTCAACTCCTTGTCCCGGCCGTTGGGGAGGCGAACCACCTCGCGCCGGACGACCTGGATCGCCGGGCACCCGGTCTTCAGGCACGCCCCGCAGCCGTTGCAGAGCTCGTCCAGGACCTCATAGGGCTGGGTCCGGTGAAACTCCTCGATCAGGATGCAGGGCTGGTTGGTGACGATGACCGAGGGGCCCGGATGCGCCAGGGCCTCCTTCACCGCCCTGTAGACCTCGGGCAGCCGGTAGGGATCCACGAGCTGCACGTGCTCGACGCCCAGGGCCCTGCACAGCGCCACGAAATCCACCGGCTTGCTCTTCTCCTCTTGCAGTGTGACCCCGGTTCCGGGGTGATCCTGGCCGCCCGTCATCCCCACGGTCCGGTTGTCCAGGATGAACACCGTCACGTTGCCGCCGTTGTATACGATGTCCAGCAGGCCGGTCATCCCGGAGTGCAGGAAGGTGGAGTCGCCGATCAGCGCCACCACCTTCTGCTCCTGGCTGGCCATCCGGTAGGCTTTCTCGATGCCCAGGGCATTCCCCAGGCTGGCCCCCATGCACACGCAGGTGTGGGTGGCGTTCCAGGGAGAGCCCACCCCCAACGTGTAGCAGCCGATGTCGCCGGTGATGACCAGGTCTTTCATCTTGCCGATGGTATAAAAGACGCCCATGTGCGGGCAGCCGGAGCAGAGGGTCGGTGGTCGGGGGAACGGCAACATCTCCAGGTCCGGCGGCGAGGGCGGTGCCTCGGCAACTTTCAGTCCCGCGCCGTCCAATGCCGTCCGGACGCGGCGCGGCGTCAGCTCGCCGGTCCGGGGGAGCTTGCCCACACTGTCCACCCGGATCCCCATGGCCAGGACGTCGGCCTCCACGATGCCTTCCAGCTCCTCAACGATGTAGAGGCGCTTGACCTGCGAGGCGAACTCGCGAATGAGCCCCTCCGCCAGGGGAAAGGAAACGCCCAGCTTCAGAAAGGACGCCTCGGGGAAGGCCTCGCGGGCATACACGTAGGCCGGCCCGCTGGCGATGATGCCGGTTTGGCGGTCGCACCATTCGATCACATTCAGCGGGCTGGTGTCCGCGAGCCGGGCCAGATCCTTCAGCCGTTGAAGCACCTTTGGACGCTTCTTGCGGGCATGCGCCGGCAGGATCACGTACTTGGCCGGATCCTTGGAGAAGCCGAGGAAGGGCGGCGCCGGTCGCTCACCAAGCTCCACGAGCCCCTTCACATGACTGATGCGGGTTGTCAGGCGCACGATCACGGGGGTATCCATCCGCTCGCTGAGATTCAGGGCCTCCGCCACGAAGGCCTTGGCCTCGTGGCTGTCGCTGGGCTCGAAGAGCGGGACCTTGGCGAAGCGGGCGAAGTATCGCGTGTCCTGGGCGTTCTGGGAGCTGCCCATCCCGACATCGTCGGAGACGACGACAAGGAACCCGCCCCGCACTCCGATATACGAGCCGGTCATCAGGGGATCGGCGGCCACGTTCAAGCCCACGTGCTTCATGGAGACGAGGGATCGCGCGCCGGCGAGGGAGGCGCCCATGGCCACCTCGAAGGCGACCTTCTCGTTGGGAGCCCACTCCGCATACACGCCCGGATAGCGCGCGAAGGCCTCGAGGATCTCCGTCGCGGGCGTCCCTGGATAGCTCGAGGCGACAGTCACGCCTGCCTCCCAGGCCCCCCGGGCCACCGCCTCGTTCCCCGACATCAGGACCCGCCCGCTGGTCGCCGGCGCGGTCAACCTATGGTGTTTGGTCATGCCAGATTCCTCTTATCCGCAGATTACGCAGATTACGCAGATTACGCCGACCCCCCCTCCCATTCCCTCCCCCTCAGAGGGGGGAGGGTTCGGGTGGGGGTGGAATCTGTGTAATCTGCGTACTCTGTGGATTATTGATGAGGTTCTCACCCCTGGCCCTTGAGCAGTTGGTTCGCGATCACGATCCGCTGGATCTCGCTGGTGCCTTCGTAGATCTGGGTGATCTTGGCATCCCGCATCAGCCGCTCCACCGGATAGTCGCGGGTGTACCCATAGCCCCCGAAGATCTGCACCGCGTTCGTCGTCGCCCGCATGGCTACCTCGGACGCATAGCACTTCGCCACCGCCGCGGGGAGGGTATAGTTCTCCGCCGCGGACCGGATCAGATGCGCCACGTACAGATACGACAGCCGCGCCAGGTGAATCTCCATGGCCATATCCGCCAGCATGAACTGGATGGCCTGGAAGTTCGCGATGGGCTGGCCGAACTGCTTCCGGGTCCGGGCATATTCCAGGGAATGGTCGAGGGCCGCCTGGGCGATCCCCACGGCGATGGCCGCCACGCTGGGCCTGGCCCGATCCAGGACCTGCATGGCGATCTTGAACCCCTGGCCCTCCGCCCCCAGGCGATTCGCAGCGGGGACCCGGCACTCCTGGAATTCCAGCGCGGCCGTCGTGGATCCCCGGATGCCCATCTTCTTCTCGAGTCGCGCCACCCGGAATCCCGGCGTTTCCCGCTCCACCACGAAGGCGGTGAGGCCCCGGTGACCCTGAGACCGGTCCGTAGCGGTGAAGACGGTCAGGACACCTGCCACATCCCCGGAGGTGATGAAGTGCTTGCTGCCGGTGATGACGTAGGCATCTCCATCGCGGCATGCCGTCGTCCGCAGGGCGGCGACATCACTGCCCGCCTCCGGCTCGGTCAGGGCGAAGGCGGCCAACCGCTCGCCCCGGGCCAGGGCCGGGAGGAAGCGCTGCTTCTGCTCCTCGTTGCCGGCCAAAAGGATCGGGTACATCCCAAGGTACTGACCGGCATAGATGGTCGCCGTGGCCGCGCACGCCCGGGCGATCTCTTCCACCGCCAGCAGGAACCCGATCACACCCGCCCCGCTACCCCCCAATGCCTCCGGCACCACCAGCCCGAACAGTCCGTGCTCCGCCAGAAGCTGCACCAGATCAGCCGGAAACTCCTCCCGGGCGTCGATCTCCGCGGCCCGCGGCGCGATCTTGTCCCGCGCCAGCCGCCGGGCCAGCTCCTGCACCATCCGCTCTTCGTCGGTGTAGTCAAAGTCCATTCTAGCCCTGGTCCGAGAAAAATCTTGAACCGCCACGATCACCCAGCCGGAGCGCTGGGTACCCGGGTCGCCAAGGATACGATTTTCCGATCCTTCAACCGAAGAACCTGAAAACGCCCTCATGGGGCGGTCAGAGGTTTCCTACGTTTCCCCCCAATGAGCTATTTCGGCCTTGGCGTTCTTGGCGCCTTGGCGGTTGGCGATTTCCGATTGGGGCTAGTGCCCGTCGAAGGTCGCGGCATACGCCGGCTCGCCGTGGATCAGCTCGAGGATCTCCTCGTCCGTGAAAACCCGATGGGCCAGCTTCGCCGCCCGGAAGATCTTCTCGACCAACTCGCGGGTCGGCTCGATCCCCCGTTTGCTGAGCCAGTAGATCACGTTCGATTCGCCGCTCATGGGTCCGATCTCGATGACCTGGTTGCGTCCCACCAGGCTGGCGGGGACCCCGGAGTACACCCGGTCGGCCAGCCAGGCGTGGCCCTTCTTCTCCGCCTTGATGATGGCGGCGGCGTGCACCCCCGTCGCCGTCCGGAAGGCATCGCGGCCCACGATCATGTAGTTCGGGGCGATGGGCAGATGGCACACGCGGGAGACGAACCGACAATACTCGTCCAGCTTCTCGAAGTCCTGCTCGATGTAGCCCATGAGCTTGCAGTTGACCAGGAGCACCTCCAGCGGGGTGTTTCCGCACCGCTCGCCGATGCCGAAGGCCGTCCCGTGAATCCGATCCGCCCCCTCCTCGATGGCGACCAGGGAGTTGATGATGGCGAGCCCCCGATCGCGGTGTCCGTGCCAATCCACTTTGACGTCATGGGCCTTGATCTCGCGCAGCATCTCCTTGATGAAGCGCATCAGGTGTTTCACCCCGTAGGGGGTCACGTGGCCCACGGTGTCGGCCAGGCAGATCCGCCTGGCGCCGTAGTGGATGGCGGTGGCGTAGATCCGGCGGAGGTCCTCGGGATGGGCCCGGGTCGTGTCCTCGGTCACCATCATGACCGGCAGGCCCCCCTTCACGGCGAAATCCACCGCCTCCTCCGTCAGGCGGAGCATCCGGTCGATATCCCAGCTCTCGACGTACTGCCGGATCGGGCTGGATCCGAGAAAGGTGCACGCCTCGATGGGGACGCCGACCTTGTTGGAGATGTCAATGATCGGGAGGATGTCGTTCTTGTGGGTGCGGGCGGCACAGTTCGGCCGGATGGCGAGCTTGGCATTCACGATCTCTCGCGCCAGGGCGATGACGTCCTCGACCGCCCGCGGGCCGGCGCCGGGAAGGCCGATGTCCGCCGCCTGGATCCCCAGATCGTTCATGAGGTGCAGGATCCGCTTCTTGTCCTCGATGTGGGGATCCACGACGGACGGGTTCTGCAACCCGTCCCGCAGGGTTTCGTCGTCGAACTCCACCCGGCGTCTCAGGGGCTTGACGTCAGCCCCCAGGGTATTCCAGTCGTACAGGAACTCCTTCTCGGTGAACTCCATGGCGCACCCTCCGACTCCCGGGTCCGCGAGCGGTCACCGGACGGCGTCCGTCCTGATGCCGCCCCTGGGACCGTTTCCCCCTCCGTCTGGTCAGGCAGTGGTGTCCGCCGCCAGCCGGGCCCGCACAAAGCCCACCATTCCCCCCGCGGCCATGATGGCCTGAATCCCCTCGGGAAAGGGGTGGGCGCTGAACGAGGCGCCGGTCGTCAGGTCGCGGATGCGGCCCGCCCCGAGGTCCACCTCGACGTCGTGCCCCTCGGCGATGGCCTCCGCGGCCTCCGGCGACTCCAGGATGGGCAGTCCGATGTTGATGCTGTTGCGGTAGAAAATCCGGGCAAACGACTTCGCGATGACGCAGCTTATCCCTGCGCCCTTGATGGCCAGGGGTGCGTTCTCGCGCGAGCTCCCACACCCGAAGTTGCTGTCCGCCACGATCAGATCTCCCGGCCGCCGCTTCCGGAGGAAATCGGGATCCAGGTCCTCCATGCAGTGCAGGGCCAGTTCCTCCGCGCGGAAGCTGGTGCAGTAGCGGGCCGGGATGATGACGTCGGTGTTGACGTCGTCCCCGTACTTGATCGCCTTGCCTTTCAGGATGTGACTTGTCATGCGCCCACTCCACAAGAATCGTTCGGCAGTTCGACCGTTCGACCGTTCGGCAGTACCTAAAGAACCCGCGTGGCCGTTTGTCGTGAACAGCCGAACTGCCGTACTGCCGAACGCTTCTCAGTCATCCCATCAATATCCGCGGATCAGTGATTTTCCCGGTCACTGCCGTTGCCGCCGCGACCGCCGGGCCGCTGAGGTACACCTCGGATGTCGGGTGGCCGTTTCTGCCTTTGAAGTTCCGGTTGGTGGTGAAAAGCCCGCGCTCCCCCGGGCCGAGGACACCCATGTGGCCACCGATGCATGGACCGCACGTCGGGGGACTGATCGTGGCGCCCGCCTCGGCGAGCACTGCGGCAATCCCTTCGTCCAGCAGTTGGCGGAAGACCGCCTGGCTCCCGGGGATGGCGATCAGCCGGAGCTTCGGGTGCACGCCGCGCGATTTCAGGATGGCCGCTGCCACCCGGAAGTCCTCCACGCGCCCGTTGGTGCACGACCCGAGGACAACCTGGTCCACGGGGAGCCGCTCCACCTGGCTCACCGGTTTCACGTTGGCCGGCGAGTACGGGCAGGCCACCAGCGGCTCCAGACCGCTCACGTCGTACTCCAGTGTCCGCAGGTAGCGGGCATCGGGATCCGGGCGGTGATACACCCCGGGCCGCGTCCCCCGCCCTTTGAGATAGGCTCGCGTCACATCATCCGCCGGGATGATCCCGGTCTTGGCGCCCGCCTCGATCGCCATGTTGCAGACCGTGAAGCGGCCCGCCATGGGCAGGGCCTCGATCGTGTCGCCCGTGAATTCCAGCGCCTTGTAGCGGGCCCCCTCCTCACCCAGGTCGGCCACCAGGCGCAGGATGAGGTCCTTGCCCCCCACCCACTCGGAAAGGCGCCCGCCAAAGACGACCCGAATCGTCTCCGGGACGCGGAACCAGGTCTCCCCCAGCGCCCATGCCGCCGCCATGTCCGTGCTCCCGACCCCGCTGGCGAACGCGCCGAGCGCGCCGTAGGTGCACGTGTGAGAGTCGGCGCCCACCACCAGGTCCCCAGGAGCGACCAACCCCTCGTCCGGGATGAGCGTGTGGCAGATCCCCGAGCTCCCCAGCTCGAAGTAATGACGGATGCCGTATCGCTCCGCGAAGCGGCGCATGGTCTGGGCCATCGTGGCGGCCGCGATGTCCTTGGCCGGGACGAAGTGGTCGTTGACCAGGGCGATCTTGTCCGGGTCGAAGACTTGCTCTGCCCCCATCTGGGCGAACACCTCCGCTGACAAGGCGGTGGTGATGTCCGTCCCCATGACCAAGTCCAGCTTGGCGAAGTGCAGTTCGGCGGGCTGCACGTCGGGGACGCCCGCATGCGCCGCCAGGATCTTCTCGGCAATCGTCATGCCCATCTGATGGCCTCCAACACCATTCAAAACGTTCGGCTGTTCGGGAGTTCGGCTGTTCGGCCGGACTCGGAGCGAACCGCCGTATTGCCGAACGGTCGAACCGCCGAACGCCTTTTTGAGATTACCGGTAGTACACGACTTGCAGTGTCTTCGCCTCCTTGCCATCCAACGCCTGCAGTCGGTGCGGCCGTTCTGAATTGAAGTAGGCGCTGTCTCCTTCCTCGAGGACAAAGCTGAATTCGCCCAGAATGAACTCGACCCGACCCTCCAGCACGTACACCAGCTCGTCGCCGGCGTGACTGAACAGCTTGCCGCCGCGCCGTTCGCCCGGAGCCACCGTCACCACAAAGGGCTCCATGGCATGGTCCACCTTGCCGTAGGCCAGGGACTCGTACAGGTAGCCGTGCTTGGACCCTTCACGGAACACCACCGGCCGCTTGTCCTTCCGGGTCACGACGTAATCCCGGCTCTCCTGTCCGCTCTCCTGGAAAAAGTAGCCCACCCGCACGCCGAGTCCCTCACAGATCCTCCACAGGGTGGGAATCGTCGGGGAGACGGCGTTGTTCTCTACCTTGGAGAGGAGGGCCGTGGAGAGCCCACTCTTGTCCGCCAACTGCCGCAGCGTCATTCCCCGCTGCTGCCGCAGCTCCCGGATGCGCGGACCCAGTCGGACCTCGTCCATCCACGTGCTGACTTCGGCCGTCGCATTCATGCCTCGACCCTCTTCATTAACCGCCAGGGTGCCAAGATCGCCGAAACTGTTCTGATCCGCAGATTTCGCAGATTACACAGATTTCACGAGGGAAAAATGCCGAAAACATCTGAGTACGTCTGCGTTCATCGTTCGACTGAGCTCACGACGAAGTCTGCGGTTGCCGTAAGGGGGTCCTGGCGGTTCATGCCTTCTCGATGCAGTGGCAGAGGAAGTCACCCACCGCCTTGGTCCCGAGGCGGCCGCCCAGATCGTTGGTCATCCTATTCTGGCGAATCGCCTCGCGGACGGCGGCGTCTATCAACGCCGCCTCCCGCCGGAGCCCGAGGTAGTCGAGCATCATCCCGGCCGTGAGGACCGCGCCCATGGGATTGGCGACGTCCTTCCCTGCATACTTGGGAGCAGAACCATGCACCGGCTCGAACAGCGGCGTGGTCCCAGGATTCAGGTTCCCTGAAGCGGCCATCCCCAGCCCCCCTTGGAGGGCCGCTCCCAGATCGGTCACGATGTCGCCGAACATGTTGCAGGTCACGATCACCTGGAAGCGCTGCGGCGCGCGCACGAGCTGCATGGTCAGGGCATCCACGTACAGGTGCTCCGCCTCGATCCCCGGATATCGCGCCGCCACCTCGCGGAAGACCCGCTGCCAGAGATCGTGCCCGTAGGTCAGGACATTGGCCTTGTCGCTCATGGTCACCTTGGTCCGGCCGGTGTCCTGCGCGTGGCGGAAGGCGTACTCGATGATCCGCTCCACGCCCTTCCTGGTGTTGACATCCTCCTGGACAGCCACCTCGTCCGGTGTCCCTTTCTTGAAAAAGCCGCCCACGCCGACGTAAAGCCCCTCGGTGTTCTCGCGAAAGATAACGAAGTCCACGTCGGTCTCCGCCCGATCCTTCAGCGGGCAGAGCCGCCGGTCGAGGAGCGTGACCGGACGCATATTCACGTACAGGTCCAGGCGGAAACGAAGGCCCAGAAGGATGTCGGCCGCGTGCTTCATATCCGGGACGCGCGGATCACCCAGCGCGCCCAGGTAAATGGCGTCGTAGTTGTCGCGGAGATCTTCGAAGACAGGTTGCGGGAGCGTTTCGCCGGTGCGGAGATAGCGTTCGGCGCCGAGATCGAAATGGACGAGGTCGAGGCTGGCTCCGGTGACTCGGCTCACGGCCTCGAGGACCTTGATCCCCTCAGCGATAACGTCTGGCCCGATCCCGTCCCCGGGAATGACAGCGATCCTGGCCATGCCCCCTCCTCACCTGCGCCGCGACTGTGGCGGTGTTTCTTCTAAGGAAACAAACGTGTCGAAAATGTAACGGAGACCGATTTCTGAGTAAATGATTCAAGTGCATCATTTTCATGAATCGGACGAACGATTTTTATGGAACTTGTCAATCCATTCTGACATCAAGCCTGGCTTCAGCGAGGTTGAGCCGCGGGAAATTCGGTTTCTCGTTCACAGGATTGCTGACAAGTCAGAGTATCCCCTCAGCTCGGCGCGGGATCGCAGTGAATCGCTCTTCCCTCGGTAACGGATGGAGGGCAAGAATCTCCCCCATCCAGATGATCACCGCAACCCTCCCGTTGGTTGAGGCTTGGAGCATAGCCAACGATGCCTTTAGATTGCCAAACCATACACACGTTTGGTATATATTCAACTAGGCGGTAAACGTGGAGCCAATGCATATGAGGATTGGGCCGGCACCGCCGAGGCGAGGTCCTCAATTTCATCCACGATTCCTTGGCCCAAGGCGGTATCCGAGACCGGTGCGAGAGATCGGTGAGCATTTCGCCGGTGTCCCGTCTCTGACGCCAAACCAAGTTATGCCTCTCGGCGAGCCTTGTCTGCGCGCAAGCATCATTCCTTTCGTGGCCGGTCTGTCCGTCAGTAAGGATGTTCCACCGACAAACCAGCAGGGATCATGCAGAGGAGTTCAGGGCCACTTCGTTGATCGTCGTCGCCAGCCTTGACAGGACTGTCGGGTAACGGTAGGCTCTGGCCGCCTCAGCGGTTCCCCGGTATGCGTGCAGGAGAGCAATGCCATGAGTACTCCCGGGGACAAAGTTCACGCCGGCTGTGACGTGGTGTTCGCACGAGCAGGTGTATGCGGCCCCGCAAGCAACGTTCCCGCCCTGCGGGCCGTGCCGCTTCCGGGCAACTCGAAACAAGCGGGTCCTGCGCCAAGCCCTGGCAGGGCCAGAGTCGCCATCCCGTCCTCCTCCGCCCCAACCCCAGCGAAGCAAGAACCGAAGCTCCTCGACCGCCTGCGCGAGGCCTTGCGCTCCCGCCACTACAGTGGTCGCACCGAGCAGTGCTACCGCCACTGGGTGAAGCGCTTCATCTTCTTCCATCATCTCCGGCATCCCGCCGAGATGGCCGAGCCAGAGATCAACGCCTTCCTCACCCATCTAGCGGTCAAGGACAAGGTGAGCGCCTCGACCCAGAACCAGGCCTTGAGCGCGCTGCTGTTCCTGTATCGCAACGTCCTCGACCGGAGGATCGGTGACCTCGGTGAGGTCATCCGGGCGCGCAGGCCGAAGCGGCTTCCCGTCGTGCTCACCCGCGAGGAAGTGAAGGCCGTCCTCGGGAACCTGACGGGCGACAAGTGGCTCATGGCCAGCCTGATGTACGGCGCGGGGCTGCGACTGCTGGAATGTCTCCGGCTGCGGGTGCAGGACGTGGACCTAGCCGCCAAGCAAATCACCGTGCGGGACGGGAAGGGCTTCCAGGATCGGCGGACGATGGCGCCTGAGGCCGTCACCGGGCCGTTCCGAGAGCATCTCGAGCGCGTGCGCCAGATCCATCAACGGGACCTGGCCGAGGGATATGGGCGGGTGGCCATGCCCTACGCTTTGGCGCGAAAGTATCCCACCGCGGCCGCCGCGTGGGGCTGGCAATGGGTCTTTCCCCAGGAGCAGCGCTGGAGGAATCCGGCCACGGGCCAGCAGGGTCGCCATCATGTGGATGAATCCCTGGTCCAGCGGGCCGTGCAGACTGCGGTGCGAAAGACCGGTATCCCGAAGCATGCCACCTGCCACACGTTCCGGCACTGGGGAGTTTATCCCGCACTCCTGCGGGACCACCCATCTGCTGGAAGCGGGCTACCTGTCTGCCGTGCCGACCACGGCACAGGCAGGCGACATCCGGACCGTGCAGGAACTCCTCGGCCACAAGGATGTCAAGACGACCATGATCTACACCCACGTGCTCAACAAGGGCGGCCTGGGCGTCC
>JACQVO010000182.1 GCA_016209725.1 Candidatus Methylomirabilota bacterium
GATCTCGGGGTGGGCGAGGAGGTAGCCGGCCTGGACGCTCAGCCGGGTGGGCACCATCAGGTCGTCGGCGTCGAGGAAGGCGATGAACGCCCCCCGCGCCACCGCGATCCCGGCATTGCGGGCGAAAGCGGGTCCCTGGTTTGGCTGATAGAGGTAGCGGACCCCCTGGAAGGATCGGGCAATGGCGGCTGTGCCATCCGTTGATCCGTCGTCAACGACGATCACCTCGATGGGCTGATAGTCCTGCGCCAGGATGCTCGCGATGGCCGCCGCGAGGAACCGCTCGCCGTTATAGACCGGCAGGATGACGCTCACGAGTGGTCCCGTCATAGCATCGCGCAGCCGCTAGAGTTGTTCGAGCAACCGGGAGATGACGCCAGGGATCTCCGGGAGATCGGTCCCGAGTTCAAGGGTGAAACTCGGCACCTGCTCCAGCAGCCGGGCCATCTTCTCCAGAGCCCGTTGGCCGGGGTCGCGCAGTTGAAAGATCGTGCTGGGAGCCAGGGCGGCCAGCGCGCTGGCAGGCGAGGTCGGGATGACCCTGGTCTCCCGGCGATGGGTGACACTCGGCACGAGGACCCCGCGAACCGGAAAGCCCGGCGACACCTTGTTCGGGTAGGACTCGTAAATGAAGACGATCGCCTTTTCCTCGGCCAATCGATCCGCGTTCGCGACCGCCGGTCGGAGATGCGGGAAACGCTGGATGTTATCCGGTTCCAGCTTCGCCGAATTGTACAGGCTGAAGGCAAAGGGAAACGGCTGAAGGCTGACCAGTTGGTAGTCGTCCCCCCCAAACTCGAGCCGGGACTCGAGACACGACAGGGCAGCGGTTGACTTGCCGGAACCCGCCTTCCCGACGAGCAGCACTCCCCCTGCCCGGGTTCCCACCGCGCCAGCGTGCACGAGCTGGCGTTCGTGACCCTCCATCCACCAATGGAACATATACCGCAGAGGCGAGCTGGTCTCCCAGTAGGGGAGTTCTCGCGCATCGGCCACCCAGAGCAGCCCCACGCCGAGCGCGAGATCCAGGAGGTTGAGCATGTTGAAGGCCGGCTGGAATCGCGCCCGGCCTCGGTTCCCGAGGTGGATCCAGCCCGCTCCGGCGGGGGTTGCTCCGGCGAGCTCGGAGATGGGAGTGAGGTCCATCCCGGTTGAGGCCGCGTCGCCTAGGTAGATAGTGAGTTCCGGCTCGATGCCGTTCGCGACGGAGAGGTGAGCCAGCGCGCGCGTGATCCTCGGCACCAAGGCGGGACCGGCGAAGTGCAGCCGCACCGGGTAGCCGGCGACCATGAAGGAACGCTCGACCGATCCCCCGGCGGCACTCGCCCCCCGGTGCCATGCCTCCAAGGCCTCCCTCAGGGCTCTGGACAGCCCGGCATCCACTGCCTGGGTGGTAGACCCGCTCTCCCCGGGAGCGACTCCGCCGCCCCGGGTGAGCGTCTGACAGTCAGTCATCTCGGCGGCAACCATGGCCACCCCCCCGCTTCTGCGAAATCAAGGGTGCCGTCGGAGGAGGCCCAACCTAATCTGGAGACGTGAAGGGTGTCAAGCCCAAAAGACGGCGGGAAAGCATCGGTGTCCAGGTGCTCCCGCCCTCCTGATCTCATCAGCGATCTGCCATCATGCGCGGAGGGAGGCGAGGGACGCGTCGCGTGTGACGGGAAGCGCCGGGGCGGCGTGGGCCCGGTCAGGCAGGGCCTTCGGCAAGCTCCTTGAGTTGTACCAAGTACTTCTTGCCGGTTGGTTTGCCGAACCGTTGGACGAAGAACATCAGGAGCCGCAGGAAAAAATTGACCCGAAGGTTGTGAACGCGGATCGTCTGGGTCAGCAGGGTTCCATCGCCAGTTCCCGACAACTCATACGTCTCCTGCGCAAAAGCATTCAGCGGCAGGCTCCCCCCGGTGCGCCGGATGACCAATCTTGCGCAGGGCTGATACTCCTCAATATCCATCAGAATCATTGCCTCAGAGCTTCTGGACATAGGCGGGGCCGCCCAATTGCGCCATCTGCTCCTCGATCCAACCGGCACGCTCGCGGACGTATGTCGAAGGGTTCCGGACGTGGAGCCGGGCGGGATTCGGCAGCACCGCGGCGAGGAGCGCTGCGTCCTGTCTCTGCAGCTCGGACGGCCGCTTGCCGAAGAACGTCTGGCTGGCCGCGTACACTCCGTATCCCCCATCGCCGAACTCGGCGATGTTCAGGTAGACCTCGAGAATCCGCCGCTTCGTCCATAGGAGCTCCAGGAGCACCGTGAAGTACGCCTCCAGACCTTTCCGGACATAACTGCGTCCAGGCCAGAGAAACAGGTTCCGGGCGACCTGTTGAGTGATCGTGCTCGCCCCCCGGAGGCGACCTTTCGCACCCTGGTGCTGCACGGCGTCCGCGATGGACTCGAAGTCGAAGCCCCAGTGATGGGGGAACTTCTGGTCCTCGGCGGCAACGGCGGCGAGGCGCATCTGGGGCGAGATGGATTCCCAGCCGATCCAGCGGTGGCGAATGACGTTTCGCGGCTCCCCGCGGAAGAAAGCCGCGACGCGCTTCTCCATCATGAAGGCACTCGTCGGGGGTGGAATCCAGCGCAAGCCGACGACGGGCAAGACCGTGAGCGCGATGACGACCAGCAGTGTACGGCAGAGAATCCGCCGCAGTCGCAGGGACCTGGATCCCCTCAACCTGGTGCCCGACGCCATCGAAGAGGTGCCCCCCGAGGAAAAGACGACAGGGTGGGAGTCGCTAACCAGGTTTCACGCCGTTCTGGCTGTGCGTGGCGAAACGTTGCCCTCTGGACCCACTTCAAACTCTCTTCCGTGCTCGTTCCTCCCGGGCAATTCCTTCGTTGATCCAGCTCCTCAGCAAGGCCTGGTAGCTCAGGCTCTTCCTCCGGGCCAGTTGTTTGGCCTGAGCGATCTGGCGCTCCTCCAGTCGAAGGGTCACGGGCTTCTTCCGACTCCGCCGCAGGGTGATACGTCTGGCCTTGGGTGATACTTCAATCTCGACTGGTTCAAGCTGGTCCCAGATTTCCGCGAGGCTGTGCGTGGACCAGAAATCCGCTTCCTCGGCCTCGTTTCTGAACCGAGGGATCTCATCCAGCGACTTGAGATATCGCATGCGCTTCGGCGTCCTACTTTCTGCCATACCTGCGCCTCTCCTTGAGCGTCATGTCTCGTGCGGTAATCGGCCGCACCACGCCGCTTCCCAGATATCGGAAGTGTACCAACAAATATCTCCCATCATCCGTCATCCCCGCTGCCTGATATCGCCCCTCCCGCGCCCGGCGGACCCTTGGTCCGCGCCGGAAGACTTGCTCGACCTCCCACTGGGCGACACCGTGGGCCGCAACGTGGTCAATGTTGTCGTCATCCCAGAGGAAGGCTGAAACCTTCACGAAATCAGGCTATGCGAATGTCAACCGTTTGTCAATACACCTATCATTCCCGAGGCCCCACCGCTCCGGTGGAGCTGGTCAACATGGTGTCTTGCCTGCGTCGAGCTCAGCCGAGACGGCGATGAGAGGTCTTAGCTCGCCATGTTGAATTTGCGGGAACGTATGCGTTCGTGGTGGCCCTTCGACAGTTCGGGCTGAGCGTGTCGAAGCCCGAACGGCTCAGGACAGGCCCGTCGAACCACGAACGGAGTCTTGGCCCTTCGACAAGCTCAGGGAGAACGGATTCGTGAGCGTACTTATGAAATACTGCGCTTAGTTACGGCAGGGCGATGGTGTGCAGGGTCAGGAAGGGTGTGGGGCTGATGGCGCTGCCGGGTTCGACGACGACGAAGTCCTGGCCGTCCCACGGGCCCTGGACCAGCCGGCGGACGTAGTCCAGCGATCCGGGAATCTCCGCATACGCGAGGCCGAAGACCTCGGCCATCTCGGCCGCGTGGGCCCGGGCGGCCTCCATGTCCCCCCCGCCGTGGGCGATCAGGGCCACGCGCGAGTAGTTCTTCAGGAGCTCCCCGGCGATGTAGCGGGCCGTCTCCTCGCCGTACTTGGGCAGGTACTCGTTCTTGTAACAACTCAGGGAGGTCGTTCCGTAGCAGGCCCAGCCGGGGGTGATGTAGTAGGTCCCGGGGCAGGCCGCCACCTCTGCCTCGTAGCGGTCGCGGGACCCGAGGAGCAGGGCGATGCAGTCGTGGATCCGCGGGAGGACGAGCCGCGCGGATCGTGCCGCGACCCCCACGACCCCGTTGCTGCACAGGCCGTAGCCCAGCAGGACGGTTTCGACCTCGGGGCCCACGCCGTTCAAGGCCCCCTGGATGGCAGCCGGCATTTTGCCCGGCGTCCGGTGAAGTCCCTGGGGAAGGTAGGTGCGGGCGAGGCCGGGTGGGGAGACCGCCTCGAACTCGTCCCGGAACACCTCGCAGGCGATGAGGTGCCGCCTCACTCGCGGCATAGAGGATCCAGTGGTCACGTTGTCCATATCAGAGGTGTTCACCGTTCGAGGTTCAACGTGCAACGTTGAACTGTGAACCTTGAACGTCAGCTTCCGCCGAACTCCCGGGCCGCCTCGAACATGGCCAGGATGTTCTCCACCGGGACCTCGGCCTGGATGTTGTGGACCGCGCCCAGGACGTAACCGCCGCCGGGGCCCAGATCGCCGATGCGGCGCCGGACCTCCTCCCGGACGTCTTGCCTCGTGCCCCTGGGCAGCACGTGCTGGGTATCGATCCCGCCCCAGAACGTGATGTCTCGGCCGAATTGGCGCTTCAGGGAGGCGCTGTCCATGTCCTTGGCCGAGACCTGGACGGGATGGAGCGCATCGAAACCCGCCTCGATAAGGTCCGGAATGAAGGCGGCCACCGAGCCGCAGCTATGCAGCAATAAGGGCTTGCGGAAGCGCTTGACCGTCTGGGCCATCCGGACGTGAACCGGCTTGATGAGCCGGCGGTACAGGGCGGGGCTCATCACCGGGCCCTGCTGGGTTCCCAGGTCGTCGCCGAACATGGCGACGTCCACGAGATCCCCCACCTCCTGGAGCGCGCGCTCGGTCAGGCGGATCCAGAAATCCACGTATCGCTCCATGAACGCCTGAAGGAAATCGGGCGCGGCGATGAGGTCTTCCAGGGCGGCCGCGTAGCCCCGCATGAACTGGATCTGGTGGACGACCCCCACCCCCAGGACGAGGATGATGGCGGCGTCGGTCCTGGCCCGGTGGGTCTCCGCCTGCCCGCGGAGCGTGCGGATCCGTCCCGGGTCGAGCGGGTCGGGCCACGCGAACTTCTCCACCAGGGCGAGATCCGGCTCTCGATCATAAAAGGGGCCGTCGGCATTGATGAAGTGCTGGCCCTCCCCCAGGTGCCTCCAGGTGATGCCCCACTCGTCAACCAGGGAGCCGTCCGGCAGCGCCCGCTCCGGGTTCACGTCGGGATTGTCCAGGATCACGGCGCGGCAGTCCACGTCCAGGTGGGCGAGCAGGCGCTCGTCGGGCAGGACGCTGTTCGACCGGCGCGAGAGGTACGCGATGGGCGGCTCGCCGCCAAAGCCGAGATGGGCCATCAGGCGCCGGTAGGCATGGATATTGATCGTGCTGGCCAATGTCCCGCCCAGGTCCACGGGAACCCGATCCGGCGGCTGCCGTTTCAGGGTGGTCAGCACGCGCTGCCGGTGGGTCATAGCCCGATCTCCCCCAAGAGGAGTTCGACTGTTCGGCCGTTCGAAGGTTCGGCAGTTCATTCGGATCCCGCGAACTGCCGTGCTGCCGAACCGCCGAACGGTTCGTGCCTCAGGCGATTCCCAGAAGCTCCTTGGCCTTCTCCACGGCCACGGCCGCGCTTTCGCCGTAGCCGTCGGCGCCGATCTCGGTGGCGAAAGTCTGGGTGACCGGCGCTCCGCCCACCAGGACCTTCACCTTCTCCCGAAGCTGGGCCCGCTCCAGGGCCTGGATCACGCCCCGCATGTTCAGCATGGTGGTGGTGAGCAGGGTGGAGATCCCGACGATCTGGGCGCCCGTGTCCTTGACCCCCTGGACGAACTTGTCCGGCGAGACGTCCACGCCCAGGTCCACCACCTCGAAGCCGGCCCCCTCCCACATCATGCAGACCAGGTTCTTGCCGATGTCGTGCAGGTCCCCCTTGACGGTGCCGGCCACCGCCACGCCCACGGGCTTGGCACCGGTCTGGATCAGGAGCGGCTTCAGCATCGCCAGAGACTTCTTCATCGCCCGAGCTGCCACCAGGACCTCCGGGACATACACCTCGTTACAGCGGAACTTCTCGCCGACGACATCCATCCCCGGCACCAGGGCCTCATTCATGATCTTCTCGGGCGGATGCCCCGCCTGGATTGCCACCTCGGTCAGGATGGTGCATCCCTTCAGATCGCCGTTGATCACTGCGTCCTTCAGTGCATTGAGGTCCATGGCAGCCCCCTTCATCAAGTCCCTGGCGGATAGGCTCCCCCGAGTCGGAGAGTCACTATCCTCCATCGGGCGAGGAGACACCAGTCCGAATCATCAATTGACTGCCCGACCGGACGTCTGAGGGAAAAGAGCAGAGGCGGGGACGTCGAGGAGATCAGGGCTTGGGGGGAGGGGATTACGCAAAACTGCATTATCACTACAGCGGATGTTTTTTAGTAGACAAACCAAATGACCACATGTACCATGGCTAGCATTCGGGCGCGTGAGAGAGGGCCCCATCCGCTTGCCGAGAGGGAACGCAGCTTTCGGGCGCACAGGTGGCCTGCGCCTTGTGCCAGCACCGGGCTCAGCATGTCGGAACGTCTTCGATCAGGAAGCCACCTGCGCACCGCGCGGGACGATGCTCCCCTCGACGCCTCGCCGCTTCGCGGCGCGGTGCATACCGTGCCGCCGATTACGGTGCAGGTGGCGAGCCACTCGCCGGTGGAGCCGCTGTGGGATCAGTTGGTCCGCGGCTATCATTATCTGGGGTATCACAAGCTGTTCGGCCATCGGCTCAAGTACCTCGCGTTCCTCGAGGGCCGGCCCGTGGC
>JACQVO010000189.1 GCA_016209725.1 Candidatus Methylomirabilota bacterium
AGCCTCTATAGAAGAAGGGGACGTTGCATTATAGGTATTATTTCGAAATCCACTGCCGAGCGCGGGCGTCGGGTGGCGGGAGCGAGGATCGGACGTGGAGCAGGCGGGGGCGAGCGGCGGGGGAAGGGGCGAACATCAGCCCTCTGACCGGTCCCTACTGAAGCCTGAGCGACCGCAAGACAACACGACCATGGAAGGGCTTTGCGAGAAGGATTCGCGATCAAGCTCCTCAAGCCGCCAGGGTCAGGCACAGCCACCCCTCCTCGGCCCGACGGGCAAGGATTCGGAGCGCTGAATTCCCGAGGGCGGCGGTTACTTTCTCTCCGTCCTCGACCGGGATTCCGCCGGTGATCAGCCGACCTCGCGGAGCAAGGACGGTCGCGAGGGCGGGGAAGAGTGGACAGAGGGTCTTGGTGTCGAGGTTCGCCAGGACGACGTTGAACCGCAGGTCGGGTGCGAGCGCCTCAAGCCCTCCACTGAGGATGTGCACCCGGTTCACGCAGTCGTGCCGGGTGAGGTTCTTCCCTGCGGCGTCACACGCCTCGGGGTCCGTGTCAATGGCGACGACCCGCCGTGCTCCCAGGGCCGCCGCCGCAATGGCCAGGATTCCGGTCCCGGTCCCCACGTCCAGAACGGTCGGACCCTCGCTTCCTGGCCAACGGTCCATGAACTCTTCGAGCGCTTCGAGGCACATGCGGGTGGTGGCGTGGTGGCCGGTGCCGAAGGCCATGGCGGGGTCGATCCGGATGACCAGCCGGCCCTCGGGGAAAGGCCCGTGTTCCCATGGGGGAGCGATGACCAAGCGGGTGCCGACGGGAAGCGGCTTGAAGTGTTTTTTCCAGTTCCGCCCCCAGTCCTCCAGAGGAATCGGACGGACCTCGATCCGCCCAACCGCGCCGGAGAATCCGAGGGCAGCCAGCGAGTCCTGGTACCGCCTGAGCCGCTCGATCAGCGGGTCAACGGGCACCGTGCCGCCGAAGCTCGCCCGGACCAGTACTCCAGGCGGGTCTCCCGGCAAGTCCTCGGTGACGAGACCCAGGGCTTCCTCGTCAAAGAAGAAACCGCAGAGGGCCTCCTCGGTCTCACCGGTGGCGACCGCGTTGACTTCGATGTATCCGCCTGTCACACCGTTTCCATCGGATGGTCGGGGAAAGTCCGGCAGACAGAGAAAGGGGGTTCCGACCGATGGCCTTCGAATACCGCCCTATTCGTCTGCGAGATCAAGAACCTCGCGGAGGGCCTCTCCCACCCGGTTCATGAGCGTCTGCGGGACACGGGTGATCGGCCCCTGAAGAAGACGCCGATTGTCGATGGCCCGAAGCTGGTCAATCAGGAGGTCGGAGTCCTGGCGCAGGCGGCCGGCGGCGGGAAACCGGATGCGAAGTGGCTCGGCGTCGTCCACCAGACTCGTGGTCAGCGGAACGATGAGGGTTGAGGGATGATCGGCATCCAGGAGAGCCTGACATTGGACGATGAGGACTGGCCTCGTCTTGCCCGGCTCTGTTCCGCGTCGCGGATCCAGGTCGGCCAGCCAGATTTCGCCCCGCTCACGCATCGGGGTCCCGCTCGATGGCAGCAAATTCCGCATTCACCCGCATGCTTTCCTTCCGGACTTTCCTGGAGGCCTCGGCAAGTCGCTTGGCCCGGAGCTGCGCGCGGGTCTGCCGATTCATGCGCTCGACGGCACGGCGGATGTACGCGGCGCGGGAGATCCGCAGGGCCTCGGCGCACCGCTTGCTCATCTCCAATAGATCGTCCGGCAACTTCAGTGAGATGGCTCCCATGGAGTTCCTCCGTTGATATGGCGTCTGGATATGTAGCCATGATATCCGTCCAGGCTATGCCTGGCAAGCTTTATCGCCTGAACGGAGGGGAAAAGGATTCACCCCACCTGGGGCTCGAGGGGTGGTCGGCGAATGAGTCGAGGCAAGACGACGGGGCCCCGCCGCGAAGCGCCCGGGGGGCAACCCGTCGCCGGAGACTGGACCGGTCAGGCGGGACGACGCTCTTTTTCCCAGCGGAGGAACTGCATCAGGAAGGCGTCGCGGCGTGCCCGGACCGTCTGGGCCTGCTCAGGCGTCCACTCCAGGAACCCGCGACCGGTCTTGACGCCCAGCTCGCCCCGGGCGACCTTTTCCCGATGGAGGCGGCCCGCTTCCGTGACGGGGCTCAGATCGGGGAGGACGTAGTCCTGCACAGCCTTCACCAAATCCAGTCCCACCATGTCGGCGTGCTCGAAGACGCCGTACACGGGCAGGCGGAGCCCGACGCCGGTCTTCACCGCCAGGTCCACGTCCTCGGCGGTCGCGATCCCTTCCTGGACAATGTTCACGCACTCCCGGATCATGGCGTGCTGGATGCGGTTCCCCAACTGTCCCGGTCGGTCATGCCGGACCAGGACGGGGACCTTGCCGCAGTCCCGCAGGAGACGCACGACGCCGTCGGCGACGCCGGGGCTGGTCCGCTCCGACACCGAGACCTCGACCAGGGGCATGAGGTGAGGCGGGTTCCAGAAGTGGGTCGTGAGGATCCGCTCGGGCCGAGAAGCCTTCTCCGCGATGGCGGTGATGCTGATGCCCGAGGTGTTGGAGCACAGGACGGTGTCGGGCGCCGCCTTGTCCAGGCGGGCGAAGAAGGCCTGCTTGGTGGCCAAGTCTTCGGGGATGGATTCCACGAAGAGCTGGGCGGCGCGGGCGGCACCCTCGGGATCGGTGGACGGGACCAGGCGCTCTGCGGCATCCTTCGCCTGGGCCGGATCTGCCAGCCCGTTGGATGCCAGGACCGCGATGAGGGACCGGGCCGTGGCGACCCCGCGGGATGCGCCCTCGTGGGTGCGGCTGACGATGGTCGCCTGACGACCCGCCAGGGCGAATACGGCAGCGATGCCGGGCCCCATCATGCCGGTCCCGGCGACGGCGACGCGACGAATGTCCATGATGGATCTCCTCCTGTCCTAGTCGCTCATCCCCGGGTGACCGAGACCACGCTGCCCTCCGGAGGCCTGGCAGGCTGCATCTGGCCTATGGCGAATGGCCTATGGTTCGGTCGGGACCATACGCCATAAACCATGAGCCATACGCATCGCCCGCAAGCGTCAGCGCTGCCGGATCCGGAAGTTCCCCTCTGCGTCGTTGTATCGCTCGGTCTGGACTCCTTCCAGCACGGTCAGGCTGACCTCGGCCCGGTAGGCGACGACGCTGCCCGGCTCCAGGTGGCCGATGTATGTCTGCTTGCTGTCCCAATCGAACACGGCAATGTGGGCGTGCGCGTCCCCGCCGATGACCGAGCCCTGGACGCTTGCCAGCTCGATGGCCCCGGTGAAGTTCCAGTACTTGTCCACGGGCTGGAGTGCGGTGGTGGTGATGGTGTGCAGGTGGACCCGCTGCAGGGAGCCGATCCCCCCCGTGATGGCGGCGGTATCAATCTTCTCCTTCTTCACGACCTCCTGCAGGCCCTCCAGCAGCAGGTCGTCCCGGTCGAACATCACCAGGATGGCCCGCGGGGTCGTCTTGGACACGAAGTACTGCATGGGAACCTCCTTTCGCGGCGCGGTCCGGTTTCAGCCTTTGAGCGCTCCGGCCGTCAGGCCGGACACGAAGTATTCCATGAAAAACGAGTAGAGCACCGCCACCGGGACCGAGCCCAAAAGCGAGGCGGCCATCAACTCTCCCCAGAAGTAGGCGTCACCCCGGATAAGTTCCGTGGGCACGGCCACCGACATGGTCTTGTGGGTGGTGCTGGAGATGAAGGTGAGGGCATACACGAACTCGTTCCAGGAGAGGGTGAAGCTGAACATGGCGGAGAAGACCACCCCGGGGATGGCCATGGGCAGGACGATCCGGACCATGGCCCCGATGCGGCTGCACCCGTCAATCATCGCGCACTCCTCCATGTCCTTGGGAATAGACTTGAAATAGGCGATCAGCATCCAGGTGCAGAACGGGATCAGGAACGTGGGATAGGTGACCACGAGGGACCAGATGGAGTTGGAGAGGCCCAGCTTCTGGACGACGCTGGCCAGGGGGATGAAGATGAGGGTTGTGGGGACGAGATAGGTCACGAAGGTCGCCAGGCCGAAGGCCTGGGCGCCCGGGAACTTCAGCCGCGCCAGGGCATAGCCCGCCATGATCCCGAAGGTCATGGAGATCAGGGCCGTCAGGAAGGAGACAAAGAAGCTGTTCCAGAGCCACTGGAGGACAGCCGTCTTGGCGAAGAGTTCCCGGAACTGCTCCAGGGTGAAGTTCTTGATCCACAGCCGGTTCGCCCGCAGGTTGTAGAGTTCGGGGTTGGCCTTGAAGCTGCTGATGAGCATCCAGTA
>JACQVO010000190.1 GCA_016209725.1 Candidatus Methylomirabilota bacterium
GAACCTCGCCGTTCCCTTCCATGGGTCACACTCCTTGGGGGTCCTTCCCGGGAACCCCGGCTTTGGAGTGTCACCCGTTTTCCTCAACTGCTTTCGCTCATGATCTGGTTGTTAGCCCAAGAGGATGAAGAGAGACGATGGGCAGTCGGCAGATGGCAGAAGGCAGCGGGCAGGGGGTGCAGGGGTGCGGAGAAGCAGGGGGGGCGATGGGCAGTCGGCAGATGGCAGCGGGCAGCGAGAAGGAGGGGAATCAGCAGCAAGCAGGACGTACGTGACGCGCACGGAGCGTAGCACACCTGGCGTTTGATTCCCGTGGTCGGGGCCTTGAGCAAGAAAGGGGCGGGCATCGTTGACGATGCTCCCCTTTTCGCGTCGAAGCGGCTCCCCGGGCAGGGCCCTTCGTTGCGCTCAGGACAAGCTCACATCAAAGCCGCGTCCCGGATCAAGACGAGCTTCTTCTCCCTGCGCCAGCTCTTGATCTCACGCTCTCTGCGGGCGGCCGCATGTTTGTCTTGGAAGCACTCGGAGTGCAGGAGGGAGCCGCCATGCTGCCGCATGCGACGAGGTAGGTCGGTCGTGATCCCCGTGTACAGCACACCCCCTTTGTCGCAAATGTACACGTACCACATGATGCCTCACCGAGAACACGAGAGCCCGCGAGGGAAAGACCCGCGGGCTCTTTCGTGGATCTCCCGATGGCTCCCCGGGCAAGCTCCCTTCGCTACGCTCAGGGCAAGCTCACCGCCGCCGAAGGCGAATGGCCAGTGCAGCGGCGGGCGGCACCGGCCATCGCATGGCTCCCCGGGCAGGGCTCGAACCTGCAGCCTAGCGGTTAACAGCCGCTCGCTCCTCCATTGAGCTACCGGGGAATAGTTACGCTGGTCCTGCCCGGGGAGCCAGTTGCTCCCGATCGCGCTGTGGGCAGGGCTCCCTTCGTTGCACTCAGGGCAAGCTCACCTCGGGCCGGCGGTTGAACGGCCGTCCTGGTCCGCCCCTCGGCGGACTCGCCCCGCGCCCGACCCCCGCCTGCTGCCCGGCGGGCAGGTGCGGGCGGGCGGGCACCATTGAGCTACCGGGGAATATTGAGGCTGCGAGCCGGGGCGTACTATAGCAGCAGCCCGCGACCGCTGCAAGGCGCTTTCGGGCTCAACTCCGCTTCTTCAGCTCATTCAACACCAGCTTGGCCACGGCCTTGAGCGTCTCGAAGACGCCAAGGCCCTTGGGCGCGCAGGCCTCGAACCAGGGAACATTGCGGGGGTTGAGCGCCGCCTGAAGCTCCTCAACGGGGACGATGTTGGGCAGGTCCCGCTTGTTGTATTGCTGGACGAAGGGCATGCTCTCCAGCCGCAGCTTCTGCTCCGCCAGATTGCCCTCCAGGTTCTCCAGGCTCTCGATGTTCGACTCCATCCGCTCCACCTGGGAGTCGGCCACGAAGATCACGCCGTCCGCCCCCCGGAGAATCAGCTTCCGGCTCGCGTCGTAGAAGACCTGTCCCGGGACCGTGTACAGGTGGAAGCGCGTCTTGAAGCCCCGGATGGTGCCCAGCTCCAGCGGCAGGAAGTCGAAAAACAGGGTGCGCTCCGTCTCCGTGGCGAGCGAGATCAGCTTGCCCCTGTTGCTGGGGTCCATTTTGGAGTAGATATACTGCAGGTTGGTGGTCTTTCCGCACAGCCCAGGACCGTAGTAGACCAGCTTGCAGTTGATCTCCCGCGCCGCGTAATTGATGAAGGACACGCCGCCGCCTCAGGTGTTGAACAGATTCTCGATGTCCTCATCGGTGATCTGGCCAAGCGGCGTCTGGACCGCCGCCTGCCCGCGGGCCGCCTCCTGTTCCGCGCGCCGGGCCATCTCGGCGAACGCCCGGTCGATCTCCTCGGCTGCACGCCTGACCCGGAGGCGCACCAGGCCCAGGGACGACCGACGATCGAAGAGGACGAGCAGGATCCCGCGCTGGGCCACCACCGAGATGTGCAGGTTGTCCTTCTCCCCCTCGTGGAAGAGCACGCTGAATTCCTTCTGCCCGAGGAGCCGGGCCAGGCCCCCGGTGGCGGCGATATTCCCGGCCGCCAGCGAGGCCAGGGAGGTGGTGTCCAGGCTGGCCGTCTCCCCGGCCGAGGCGATGAGCTGCCCGCTCTTGTCGATGAGGAAGACCGCCCGGCTCCTGGAGTCGTCGTGGAGCCGCTGCAGCACGGCGGCCAGGCGCCGCGCGTCTTCCTCGTAGAGGGTCAGGTCGCTCCCCAGCATCCCCGTCAGCTCCGCCCGTCAGGTGAGCTCACGCCGCCCCTCCAGGGCCCGGGCCAGGGTGGCCTCATCGGCGTACTCCAGATCCCCGCCCATGGGCAATCCCCGCGCGATGCGGGTGACCTTCACCGGGAACGGCTTCAGCAACCGCAGGAGGTAGAGCGCGCTGGCTTCGCCCTCGACGTTGGGATTCGTGGCCAGGATGACCTCCCGGACTCCGCCGGCCTCCAGGCGCGTCGTCAGCTCCTTGCCCCGGATCTGATCCGGCCCCCGGCCCTCCAGCGGCGAGAGCGATCCGCCCAGGACGTGGTACAGCCCCCGGAACTCCCGCGTCTTCTCGATCGCCATGAGGTCGTTGATCTCCTCCACGACGCAGAGAATCTGGCCGTCGCGCCTCGGATCCCGGCAGACGCCGCACAGATCCGTCTCGGCGATGTTGAAGCACCGGGTGCACAGCCGCGTCCGGTCCTTGAGCGCCACCACCGCATCGGCCAGGGCCGCAGCCTCCTCCCGCGGGACCTTCAGCAGGTGGAACGCCAGGCGCTGGGCCGTCTTCGGGCCGACCCCGGGCAGACGCACGAGCTCTTCGATCAACACGGTCAGCGCGGGGGGTGTGGCGGACACGGACCTTGTGCCTCCTCTACTCCAGCAGCCCCATGGGGAGCCCGAAACCGCCGGCCAGCCGCGAGACCTCCTGGGCCAGGAGTTCCCGCGCCTTCCGGAGGGCATCGTTCGCCGCGGCCGTCACCAGATCCTGGAGCATCTCCAGGTCCTCGCCCCGGACCACCTCGGGGTCGATCCGCAGCGAGAGGAGCTCTCCCTTCCCGTTGGCCACCGCGGTCACCATGCCGCCCCCGGCGCTGCCCTCGACGGTCCGGGTCGCGACCTCGGCCTGGATGCGGTCCATCTCGGCCTTCATCTTCTGGGCCTGCTTCAGGATATCGCCGAGGCCCGCCATGGTCCCTCCTCAGTTCCCGGCCTCGCGGACGACGGTCCCGCCGAACAGGGTCAGCGCCTCCTGCACCAGGGGATGGTCCCGGAGGCGCGGCGCTGGGGCGGGCCGGCGGGCCGGCGCCGGTTCCGGTCGCGGCGCTGGGGCCGCCGCAAACCGATATTCGATCCGCAGGCGGCGGCCGAAGGTCTCCGCCGCGGCATCGGCGATCAGCTTGCGGGTGTCGGGGTCCTCCAGCGTATCGCGGACGAACGCGTTGCCGTTCTGCACTTCGAGCGTCAGTGTATCCGTCGCCAGGGCGGCCGGTTGCACCTCGGCGAGGACCGACGCCAGCCGCTTCCGCCCTCGCATGCGCCCGACCGTGGCTGCCCAGCCGGCGGCGACGTCCGGGGGGCCCGCCGCCGTCGTGGGCTCCTGGGGGGGCCGGCCGGCCGGGGCCGGTGTCCACGCCGCGCCCTCGATGCGCGGTGCGGGGAGCGGCGGGCGCTCGGGCGGCGCCGCGCGACCGGCAAAGAGCGGCAGCTCGTCGCTCGTCACGGGCGCCGACGGCCCCCCGGGCAGCCGGGCCTCCAGGGCGACGAGCCGCC
>JACQVO010000187.1 GCA_016209725.1 Candidatus Methylomirabilota bacterium
GCTCGCCCGCGGGATCGCCGAGCTTCCACCTGCGCAACGGGCGGTCCTTGTCCTCCGGGAGATCGAGGGGATGAGCTACGAGGAGATTTCCCGAGCCGTGGGATGCAACCTCGGGACGGTGATGTCCCGCCTCTTTTACGCGCGCAGGAAGCTGCGGCAGGCGCTGGGGTCGCGCCTGGGCGACCTGCGGTGACATGATGGCGATGGCGCATTGGCTTCACAGATCCACGGGCCGGGGACGCCGACTGGCTGCCTACGCGGCCGCCGAGTTGCCCCCGGAGGACCGAGCCGGCGTGGAGGCTCAGCTCCTGGCCTGCCCCGCCTGCCGGCGCGAGGTCGAGGATTACCGTCTGGTATCCGGGACCCTTCGGTCGTGGCCCCGCATGGCCCTGGCCCCGGATCAGGCCGCGGCCTTCTGGCCCGGTGTGCAGCATCGGATTCAGCGGGGGGCCAGTGTGCCGGCCCGCCCGGCCCGCCCGGCCCTGCGTGAGGTATTTTGGGATCACCCTCGGCTGAGTCTGGCCTCGGCGGCGGCCGCAGTGGTCCTGGTCGTGGGTCTCACGCTGGGGCAGATTGGGGTCTGGGGGCCGACGGCCGGGCCGAATGGGGTAGAGGTAGTTTCGGTCGAGGCCGGCGACGACGAATCCGTCATGGTGTTCCAGGCACCGGGGAGTTCGCTGAAAGTTATCTGGGTCTTCGAGAAACCTTCGTCATAGGAGGCAATCGAATGGGCGCTCCCCTGGAACCCAGGCAGCTCGCGTATCTTTGCATCGCCCTCGCGGGTGTCGGCGTGGTACTGGATGCCGCCTGGTCCACACTGCACGCCCAGACGGCCGTTTCTCTTCGGACGCAGGTGATCTACGCGGCAAACCAGGCGGGGGGTGTGGACAGCCGGCTGGGGAGTTTGGCGACGGAGCTTCAGCGGACATTTCGCTATTCGATGTATCAGCTCTTGGATGCACCGCAGGGGTCGGCGGCCCTGAACCAGTCCTGGCGGGCGGCCCTGCCAGGCGGCCGGACGCTGGAGATTGTTCCCACGGCAGCCCAGGCGGGCCAGGTTAGCCTCACCGTTCGCGTCCTGGGGCCGGGCGGCCAGCCGCTGGTCAATACCGCGGTTCGCCTCAAGACCGGGGCCACGGTCTTGGTGGGTGGCCCGACGCATCAGGAAGGCGTGCTCATCATTGCAATTTCGGCCGGTTAGGGCTGGCCGATGGGCTCTCTCGGCCGGCTAGTGTGGTGGCTTAGGGAGGGCTTTTCAGAGGTCCCGTTCGGGCTGAGCTTGTCGAAGCCCGAAATCGTCACCCTTCGACATGCTCAGGGTGAACGGAATTGAAAAGGGATTTGAGGGTCACCGCACTAGCAGCAGCTGATGCGCCATCTCGGCCGGCTCGACCGGATGACTTATGAACGAACACGGAAATTCCCTGGGCTAAACGGATCTCCCTCCGAATTGTCGAAGAAGATAAGCCCCTCGAACGTCCGATTGGGAAACAAGAGGGATGTGTTCGAGGGTGACAAGAAGGCGAAGGAGGGAATCCCAATGCGCAAAGCTCTGGTGGTCCTGCTGATCGGCGCGCTGGCGGTGAGTCTGCTTCCGTCCACGGCGCTGGCGGGTGATCCGCACGCCGTCCGCAACCGGTGGACCGGTGTGGCCATCGGGGCGGCGGTGGCCACCCTGGGTGGGCTCCTGTTGAGTCCTCTTTGGGCTCCCCCTCCGGTCGTGGCGGCGCCTCCTGTCGCGCATACGCGTCCTCGCGTAGTCTATGCCCCCCCGCCCGTGGTTGACTACCGAACGTGGATCCCGAGCCATTACGAGGACCGGTGGGTGCCTGTGACCGAACGGCAGCGGGTGTGGGTGGATGGTCATCACGAGAACGGGTGGTGGGTTCCCGGCCACTGGCAGGAGCAGGTGCGGAACGGCGGGTATTGGACTCGGGTGTGGGTCGAGGG
Organism: Candidatus Methylomirabilota bacterium; assembly: GCA_016209725.1. GTDB lineage: Bacteria > Methylomirabilota > Methylomirabilia > Methylomirabilales > 2-02-FULL-66-22 > 2-02-FULL-66-22. The sequence continues at coordinate 1,951 of JACQVO010000187.1, forward strand.
GTACTATCGGTAGAAACAGGCTGCGGGGCTGGGTCCCGACACGACGAGGCCCAGAATTGCCGCCATCACCCCGGACGCGAACTTCCGCGCCCGGGGTGATTTGTTTCCGGTGCCGTGCCAACCCTGCCCCGAGCAGGGGAATTTGCTTGAACCGCCTCCCGATTGCGGCTATACATAGATACCCATTCCCGTCGGCTTCGTAACTGCGCGGGATGGCGGATGCCATCCGCAGGACGTCAGATGGACAGCGTGGCCGGGATCGCGATCACCTCGTTTCTCGTCGGTCTCTCCGGGGCGATGATGCCTGGGCCGGTGCTCACGGTCACGATCGGAGAGGCGGCCGCGCGCCTGCGGGTCGAAACCGGAAGCGGGGGGCCGGACACCCCCAAGGATCGCGAGGCGACACGGCACAGCAGGGCCGTTCGCCGCGCGCAGGCGCGGGGTGCCCTGGCCGGACCGCTCGTCGTGCTGGGCCATGGGATCCTGGAGGTCCTCCTCGTGATGGGCGTGGTCTTGGGGCTTGGGAAGCTCCTGGTCCTGGGGCCGGTGAAGGGCGTGATCGGCTTGGTGGGCGGGGTGGCCCTGGTTTGGATGGGCATGGGGATGCTGCGTAGCCTGAAGGCCCTGACGCTCTCGGGCAGGGACGCTGGTGCAGGACGCCGTCAGCATCCGGTCCTGGCCGGAATTCTCACCAGTCTCTCAAACCCTTACTGGGTCATGTGGTGGGCCACCATCGGCCTCGGGTACATCGCGGTCTCCATGCAGTTCGGGTTCCTGGGGCTCCTCTCCTTCTACGTCGGTCACATCCTCTCGGACTTGGCCTGGTACAGTTCTATTAGCGTCGCGCTGGCCATGGGTCACCGTTTGATCACGGATCGGGTCTACCGCGGAATGGTCGCAGTCTGCGCCTGCTTCCTGCTGGGATTCGGATTCTACTTCGGTTACGATGGGGTCAAGAATCTGGTGGCCTGACCTTATGGGACCGCACGCGGAACGGGTCATTGCCGCGCCGATCGGAGGCATCCTCTTCGACATGGATGGTGTGGTGGTCCGGCAACGGCTCGACTTCCTGGCTATCAAGCGGGAGATTTTCGGCACCACCGACGGCTACATCCTGGAGCGGATGGCGGACCTGGCCCCCCCCGAGCGGGCCCGCGCCGAGGCGATCCTGGAACGGCACGAGACGGCCGCCGCCGCGGCGGCGGAGCCGATGGACGGGATCGTTCCATTTCTTACCTGGATGGAGGCGCGGGACCTCCGCCGGGGCCTGGTAACCCGAAACAGCCGGAAAAGCGTGGACATGGTCCTGGACCGGCTTGGCCTCCGCTTCGACGCGGTCATCACCCGGGAAGATGCCCCGCCCAAGCCGGCGCCTGAGCCGGTGTGGCTGGCCTGCCGGCGAATGGGCCTTTCGCCCTCGGATGTCCTGTTCGTGGGCGACTTCGAGTTCGACATGCTGGCCGGGCGACGGGCCGGGGTGCGGACGGTCCTCCTGCGAAACCCCGCGCTGGCGGCGTCCGAGCACGCGGATCTCAGCGTGGAATCCCTGGGCGAACTTCGCGATCAGCTCGAGATTGGGCGCGGAGCATGTGCCCTGAAGCGCACAGAGTGATCCGGGCACCGATCCGGATGGAGGGAGGGACATGATAGAGCGGGGGATGACCGGGCGATCCCGGGTCGCGGAAGCGCCGGTCTGGCTGGAGCACCGCGCCGTCTCGGCGAGTATCGGGGTGGCGGCTTTCGTCGTCATGACGGCCCTGGGGGCACACGTGCGGATCCCATTGCCCTTCACGCCGGTCCCGATCACGCTGCAAACGTTCTTCGTGCATCTGGCCGGCGCCACGCTGGGCCCCGCCCTCGGCCCTGTGAGCCAGGCGCTCTACGTCCTGGCAGGCGCCGCCGGCCTTCCGGTCTTCGCCGGAGGCGCAGGCGGACTGGCCTACTTGCTCAGGGGCGCCACGACGGGCTACCTTCTCGGCTTCGTCGTGGCCACGGCCCTCGTCGGATGGCTGATCCGCCGACGCCAGGATCCGGGGGTCCCGTGGATCCTGGGCAGCATGGCGGCCGGAAGTCTCGTGGTGTACACCTGTGGTGTCTCCTGGCTGGCGTGGAGTCTGAATCTGTCCCTGTCCAGCGCCATCGGCAAGGGCATGTTGCCATTCCTGGTCGGGGACGTGATCAAGACCTGCGCGGCGGCCGGTCTCTTCCGGAGTTACCGGCGTCGCGCCCGGATCGTCTTCCCCTAGTAGGGAGAATCGCGGGCTCATGGAGTATTCGGCAGCCGCCAAGACCGACGTGGGACGCAAGCGCCAGGGGAACGAAGATAACTTCTGCGTCGCCCCGGCGTTGGGCCTGTTCGTCGTCGCCGATGGCATGGGGGGCCACGCCGCGGGGGAAGTGGCCAGCCGCCTGGCCGTGGAGACGATCCGGGAGTGCATGACAAGATACCTCGGTGGGATCGAGACGGCCACCCTGGGGCCACCGGTGGCCTCGTGCTCCCGCGAGGCCAATTTCCTGCTGAGCAGCATCCGCCGGGCAAACCGGGTGATCTTCGACGCCGCTCAGGGTCGGCGTGAATGCGCCGGCATGGGAACCACGGTGGTGTCGGTCCTGGTCGGGAATGACCAGGTGGCGCTGGCCCACGTGGGGGATAGCCGGATCTACCGCATGCGGGACGATCGCATCGTCCAGCTTTCCCGGGATCACTCGCTGGTCCAGCACGATGTAGAGCGCGGCATCCTTTCTCCCGAGGGGGCCCGTGGTTCGCAGTACCGCCATCTGATCATGCGCGCCTTGGGCGTGAACGAGTGGGTGGAGGTGGAGTTGGGGGAGCAGCCCGCCCTGCCGGGCGATGTCCTGCTCCTGTGCTCCGACGGCCTGTCGGACCTCGTGGAGGATGAAGAGATGCTGGCCATCGTCCGGGAACACTCCGACGATCTGGAGAAGGCCTGCCAGGCCCTGGTGGACCGGGCAAACTACAAGGGGGGGGACGACAACATCACCGCCCTCCTGGTCCAGGCTCGGGCAGGCGATCGGGACGCACCCAGCCTCAGGGCCGGGGACCCTGAATGACGGGGCGGCCCGAGACGCGGCGCGGCGGTTGAGGCGAGAGCGGCGGGCGCAGGGTGACACGTCAGCACCGCGGCCGCCGGGGTCGGTGGCCAGCCGGACGCAAGGAGGCACGATGCCCAGTCCCAGGTTCCCAGCGACGGCGACGCTCTTGGATGCAAAGGTCTGTCCGCTGGAGAAATTCGACGCGCTCTTCGCAAAGATTACTCAGGAGCGCAAGGTCGGCGACGGTTACTTCCTGCAGGCCCACTCGGAAGAGACCTGGATCCTGTTCGTGGTGAACGGCTCCCCGTACGCCGCCGGCCGGCTGGAGGCCGACGCCTTCAGCTTCGGCGAGATCCACGAGTTCTTCGCGGCCTACTCCCGGCATCCCCAGTCCCCGCTGTCCTTTTTTGTCGCGGATAAGCGCCTGCTCCTGGGTCTGATGGTCCTGTTCCGGCACCGTCCTGCCCGACAATTCGCGACGGACCTGGTGGACACGGGGGAGATTCTGAGGGAGTTGGCTGCACGCGGCGCCGATGCGATCTTGGGTCTGCGCGCCGGGGAGGAGTGGGCCATCGCCATCTGCAACAAGGGACAGCCGGTGATGAATTACTTCCCGCCCTCCGGGGCCGAGGCGCTCCAGGAGGTGGCGCCGAGCGCGCAACTGCTGGCGTACGTGTTCACGCGGCCCTTCGGCGGGGTGACCGTGGACGTGTACGAAGAGACGCGGGTGGACCCGGCCGGCGACGCCATCCTGGCTACGCCGCGGACGCGCAGCCGCCTGAGCATCGTGTTTCTCAGGGTCGCAGCCAAGGTTCAGGAGGCGGAGACAGTCTCCCAGCGAGAGCGAGAGGGGGCGCCGGCCGAGGTGATACCGCCTGAGCCCGCACCACCGGAGGTGGCACCACCGGCGGTGGTACCGGAACCGGCAACTCCCCCCCAAGCCGAGGAACCCGTCGTCGCGACGGGGGAGGAGATGGCCGCGCCGGAGGCGGCGCCCACAGAGGTCGCGGCCCCTTCCGGGCCGCCCGCCCCGGCAGCCATCCAGGGCCCCATCCCCGAGGTGCTGCTCTTCCTGGGGGAGAAGCATCTGGGGACCTTCTCGTTGGGCAAGAGCGAGCTGACCATCGGGCGGAACCCGGGGAATGACATCCTGATCGACAACGTGGGCGTCTCCCGGCGCCACGCGGTGATCAGGGTCAGCGGCGACCGCGTCGTCGCCGAAGACTTGGGCAGCGCCAACGGCACCTTCATCAACGGGCAGCGAATCACGAGCTGCGCGCTGAGAGACGGGGACGAGATCCTCGTGTTGAAGCACCGGCTCGTGTACCGCGTACCCAAGGAGGGCGTGACGCCCAAGGTCAAGGATCCCAGAGACACCGGCCAGCAGACCATGTACATCGAAGCGGGTGCCATCGCTCAGGCGGCGGCGGGAAAGCCGGACACTTCCGGTCCCAAGCTCCGGCCGTGCCTCATCCTGCCTGACCTGACGAAGTTCGCCTTGGAGGCGGAGGAGGTCACGCTGGGCAGTGGGGCGGACTGCCAGATTCGACTCTCCGGCCTCTTCGTGGCCAGGGCGCATGCCAGGATCGTCCCGGAGAGGGAAGGGCAGTTCAAGATCATGCACCTTGGGGGCCTGGCGGGGACCCGGGTAAACGGCGAGAAGATCTCAGAGCACGTGCTGAAGCACGGGGATGAGATCGTCATCGGAAAGCAGAAGCTGCTTTTCCGTCTCGAACGGTGAACTGCAGGGGCTAGAGATTGGGGGTTGGGGGCTGGGGAACGGATCCGACCCTGGATCCCTAGCCCTCAGCCCCTAACCCCTAACCCGGCGTAGTCGGAACCAAACAGGACGAACCATCGAGCGAATATCGAATAACGAATCATGAATGATGAATTTCGAATGGGACCCAGTCTGGGCGCTGGCTGCGCCGGGCCTTCGTCATTCGACATTCGGAGTTCGATATTCGACATTTCGTGATCGGGGCTAGAAGTTGAACCACAGCACAAATTCGCGGAACCGCTTGTTGGGAGCGGCTACCCGGACACGGCGAGAAATATCTTTGTCAAGAAACACAGAATCTTACCCGTAAGGGACTAATCGCCACCCCCCAATCCCCATGCATTTGGACGTTCTGCTCCTTCCGCGTGAGCTTCCGGTCCGTCCTCGTCCCGAACTCTGCGCCGTCGTCATCGACGTCCTGCGCGCGACGACCAGTATCGTCGTGGCCTTCCAGAACGGCTGCCGATCCATCCTGCCGGTGGCGAGCCGCGAGGAGGCGCTCTGCACCCGCGCGCGCCTCCCGGCCGCCGTGCTGGCGGGCGAGCAAGGGGGGCAGCGCATACCGGACTTCGACCTGGGGAACTCCCCGCGCGAGTTCACCCGGGACGCCGTGGGTGGGCGGGACGTGATCCTGACCACGTCCAATGGAACCAAGACGCTGCGGGCCGTGGGCGGCGGGCGGACGGTGGCCATCGGGGCGTTCCGCAACCGGGCCGCGGTGGGCGACTGGCTCGTATCCCGGGGGGCGGACAGCCTGATCGTGTGCTCCGGCTACGAGGGAGGGTTCTCGCTGGAGGATGCGGTGTGCGCGGGATCCATCGTGGATCGGGCGAGCCGCGTGGCGACCGGCTTGGTCTTGGGCGATGGGGCGCGGGCCTGTCAGGTCCTCTGGGAACGTTTCGGGGCAGATCTCGGGAGACTGCTCCCCGAGACGGGGTGGGGCGACCGGATGCTGGCCCTGGGCTTCGGGTCCGACATCGAGGTCTGCGCCCGCGTGGATGTCACCGAAGTGGTGCCGCGGATGGAGGGCGGGCGGATCACCCTCGACAGCCCGGCTATCACGTGAACCAGGCTCTACCCGTTGTCCTCCGCGATGAGCATCATCTCGCCTGCCATAGCCGCACCGGGAGGGTGAAGGTGAACGTAGACCCCTTGCCCACCTCACTCCGCACCCAGATCTTCCCCCCGTGCATTTCTACGAGCTTCTTGGCCAGGGTGAGCCCCAGGCCAGTGCCCTCGGGTCGCCCTGGTCCTGTCGCCCCCACCTGTTGGAACTCGTCAAATACCCGCGGCTGATCCTCCGGCCTGATCCCAACACCCGTGTCGCTGACGGCCAGCTCGACCAACCCATCCCGGGCGGTGGCTTTGATGGCCACACGTCCGCCCTCCGGCGTGAACTTGATCGCATTGCCGAGGAGATTGAGGAGCACCTGTTTGATCTTCCCGGGATCCACAGTGAGCGTGGGGATCGCCCCATCCACGGTGGCCTCCAGGGTGATGATCTTCTTGGTCGCCAGGGGGCGGATGGTGGTGGTAACGGCTTCCATCAGATCCTCCAGGACAACCTCTTCGGGCTTCAGCTCCATCTTCCCGGCCTCGACCTTCGACAGGTCCAGCACCTCGTTGATGAGACCGAGGAGATGCTTGCCGCTGGTCAGGACGCTTTCGAGGAACTCCTGACGCTCCTCGGGCGACACCTCCAGGTTCGAGTCCAGGAGGATCTCGGAGAAGCCGATGATAGCATTCATAGGGGTGCGGAGCTCGTGGGACATGCTGGCGAGGAATTGGGACTTGTGGCGGCTGGCAGCCTCGAGCTGCCGGCCTTTCTCCTCGATCTCCCGGAACAGCCGGGCATTCTGGATGGCGAGAGCCGACTGAGTGGCAAAGGTCTGCAACAGGTCAACTACCTCTGGTGGGAAAAGTCCGGGCGACTTCCGAACGACGACGAGGCCGCCAAGGATGTGGTCCTCCCGCAGCAGGGGGACGGCCAGGACGGCCCGGAATCCAGACCGCTCCATCAGCTCGCGCAGCCGCCCCTGGTAGGCACTCTCTTCGAGAACGTCGGGGATCTGGACTGGCTCGCGCGATGCCGCTGCCCGCCCCACTGCCCCCTCGCCCATCCTCAGGGGCATGCCTCGGAGCGCTTCAACCAGTTCCTCTTCAAACTTTTGGGTCGCGCGCAGATACAACCGCTCCGTCGGCTCGTCGTATTCGTAAATCGCACCTCCATCGGTTCCGGAGAACTGGTCAGCACGCGAGACGATCGTAGTGAGCACCGTCTCGAGGTCCAGGCTGGAGCTGACCGCCCGGCTGACTTCCCCCAAAGCCCTTAGCTCTTCCACCGATCGCGCCAATTCGCGAGTTCTGTCCGCAATCCTTTGTTCCAAGTTGGCATACGACTCCTGGAGTCGCCCGGCCATGCTATTGAACTCCGCGGCCAGGGCCTCGAACTCGTCCCCCGTCGTGATCTCTAGACGGTGGTCAAGGTCGCCGCTGCCGATCCTGGCTGCCCCTTGCCGGAGTACCTCCACAGGACGGACCACCCGGCGGCCGATCAGGAGGCTCGCCAGCACCGCCATGCCGAGACCAATCAGGAGGAGAACGGAGGTCCTGAGAATTGAGGCGTACAGGGGTGCGTAGGCCTCGCCGGCCGGCCGTTCAACGAGCACCGCCCACCCCAGGCCGGGGATCGGGGCATAGGCCGGGAACACCGTCTGGCCGGCCAAGTTGGGTTGCGCCGCTAACGGACCTGGCGTGCCGGCCAGGGCCGCCTTGACCTGGCCGAGATCCCTGAGGTTGCGTTTTTCCAGGACGAAACTGATGTCGGGATGGGCAATCAGGTCCCCCTCAGCAGATACCACATAGGCGTAGCCGGCCTGGCCCACGTTGATCCCCGAGACGACTTCCCAGATATACTTGAGGTTGACCTCGGCGATGAGGACGCCCAGGACATCCCCGGCCAACGGCTCAATAGGAACCGCCATGGTCATGTACGGCTCGGAGTCTCTGACGAAGTAGATCGGGCTGAAATAGGACTTGCCCCCACGGGCCCGGACGAACGCTTCGGCCGAGGAGCGATCCGCGAGATCCTCCGGAAGGGTCGTCCGGACTCGGGACACCTTGACCCGTTCGCGGCCCATTCCATCAAGCGCCGCTGCCTCGGTGATCGCCGGGGCAGTCCTCAGCAGCTTGATAAGTTCGAACCGGAAGGCCTCGGTCAGGCCGGCGGCCACAATCTCCTTCGTTTGCGTAGATGCCCGCAGCGTCTTCTCGATGTCCCGGACGAACTGCTGGATCTTGAACGCGGCCCCCTGAGCCATCTCCCGTTGCAGTGTCCCAATGCTCTCGACGCTCTCGCGGTACCGGAAGTAGAGTTCCACCCCGCCGCTCGTGATCAAGCCACCGCTCACGAGAACGAGGGCGATCCCGAAGGTCCGCCGGAGCAGCCGCCCGCTACGTGCCCTTGGGCCGGTGGACTCGCTGGGATGCCCCGCAGCGGGGCGTTCAGAGCCAAGAGAGTTGCCCATGGAACAACGCCTTAGCGTTTCCCCGAAATCGCCCGCACCGCTTCCAGGATCGGTTCGCTGGGAAAGACCGCGCCTTCGTCAGGGAGCCACCGCTGCCGAAGGATCCCCTGCTGATCCACCAGGAAGAACGCCCGACGTGCATCCATCTTATTCGAAGCGAGGACGCCGTACCCCCGGATCACATTCAGGTCCGGAAAGTCGCTGAGGAGCGGGTACGGGAGCTTGAGCGAGTCCGCAAACGTCTTCTGGGCGAAATTCATACCGGAACCGATCCCGAGAATCTGGACGTTCAGGCCCTGAAACTTGCTGTAATCGACCTTCCTGGCCGACAGGTTCGCCGCTCACGTCGGGCCGAATTCATGGACGTAGAACTCGAGGAGAACGAGCTGCTTCCCCCGAAACAGGCTCAGGCTAATCATCTGCCCCGCGGTGCTGGGGAGCCTGAAGTCTGGCGCCTGCTCCCCCACATCTAGTGCTGTGGCCACCCCAGGGCCGGCTCCCCACCACGAGCCGGTCAATAACACGCCCAGAAGCCAGAGTCCCCACATTCGTCTTATCAGCATGCCCATTGGTCCCATCTCCTGCCTTCAAGGATTCCTCCACCTACATGCCCGCCGGCCCGGCTCTCTCGCCAATCGCCAGCCGGTCAGCGGAAGACCCGATCGGCCCGATACAGCACCTCCGGCGGGATCGCGAGTCCCAGCGCTCGCGCGACCTTCACATTGATGGCGAACTCGATCTTGGTGTTCACCTCGACGGGGGTCGCTGCAGGACTCGCCCCTTTGAGGATCTTGTCTACCAGGCGGGCCGCCTGTCGGCCCGATTCGTAGAAGTTCGGGCCGTAGCTCGCGAGGCCTCCGCGCTCCACCCAGAATGCTGTATGAAACATCGTCGGGATTACCCGTTGAGATGCCGTCTCCAAGGCGAAACCGGGGATATTCAACGAGAGCGAGCGCGGCTCCAGGATCCCATGTACCTCGCCCTTCCGGACCTGGCCGAATGTCGTCTGGGCCTCCTGCTGGGTTCGCACCGGCTTCTCGATCAGGATTATTCCGAGTCGGCGGGCGGCCTCACGATACGCCTTCGCCTCCGCTATGGAGAAGGACTCGGTTGAATTGTAGGCGAACAAGACCCGTTTCAGGCCCGGAATTATCTCCCGGAAGATTTCCAGGCGCTTCGGGCCCAACTCGAGATCCAGATTGGTTACTCCGGTGATGTTGCCGCCCGGTCGGGCGAAGCTCTGGACCAGTCCCAGCCTCAGGGGATCACCCACCTCGGCAAAGACGATCGGAATGCGGTTTGTCGCCATCTGGGCCGCACTTGCCGCGCTCGGCCCTGTGGCAAAAAGAATGTCGATGCCCTGTTGGACGAGTTCCTTGGCGGCCGTGGGAAGGGCCGCCGTATCCCCTTGTGTGAATCGGATGCCGATGACGAAGTGCTCGTTCTCGCGGTATCCCAGCTCCACAAGACCGTCTCGCAGACCCACCGCAGCGGGGGTGGGTCCCCACGAATCATTCAGTGCCCCGATCAGAACGGGTCGGGTGCGCTCCGCCGCGCCCACGCCGGTGGTGATCATCAGGAGAAGAGCGATGCCGAAGATGAGGGAGAGGCGCCTGCCGCCCCGCCTGCTTTCGGACCTCATCGTGCCCTCCTTGACGGGGGCCGCTCCTCCAGCAGGGCCTGGATGAGGGCCCTGGCCTGTGGGCCGCCCCAATCACGGGGCCCGATGGCGCGCGCGACGGCCATCCCGTCGCGGCCGATCAGGAAGGTGGTCGGGAGCCCGATCACGCCGTACAGCACTTGAATCTTGCCGTTCGCGTCGAGGACGAGGGGGAAGGTCAGGCTCAGCTCCCTCGCATACTCTCGGATTTCCGATGTACCCTCGCGCACGTTGACCCCCATGACGGTGAGCCCCTGGGGGGCGAAATCCCTGAGCAGTTTCTGGAACATCGGCATCTCCTCCTTGCACGGCAGGCACCAGGTCGCCCAGAAATTCAGAAGGACAACCCTCCCACGCAGGCGCGCCAGCGACACCGTCTGGCCCTCGGGGGTCCTGCCACTGAACTCGGGAGGCTTCTCACCGGCCGGGTAGCCGGCCAGGTCGAGCGCCTTCAGCAGGCCCGGCGCCGGGGCTGCACTCGAGGCCGGAGGTCCGAGAGCAATTCCAAGGGCAACAAGTCCCCATGCAAGCGCGCATGCCCCGACGAGCGCAAGCGACCATCGAATCAGTGTTTGCCCAGCCACTTACGGCTTCCCTGCAATTGCGCGCACGGCTTCCAGGACCGTTTCGCTGGGAAAGACTAGGCTTTCATCAGGCAGCCACTTCCCCCGGACAATTCCCTCCTTGTCCACGAGGAAGAATGACCGCCGTGCGGTGATCTGCCGTGCCTGAGAGAGCACGCCGAAACTCTTGATCACTTTCAGGTCCGGGAAGTCGCTGAGGAGCGGATACGGGAGCTTGAGCGAGTCCGCAAGCGTCTTCTGCGAGAAGGGATTGCCGGCGCCAATCCCCAAATTCTGGACGTTCAGTTCCTGGAACCTGCTGTACTCGGCCTTCCTGGCCGATAGGTTCGCCATTCAGGTGGGAGCGAAATCCGAGACATAGAACTCGATCAGGACGAGCTTTTTCCCCCGAAACTGACTCAGACTGATGTTCTCCCCCGTGGTGGCCGGGAGCGTAAAGTCCGGCGCCTGCTCCCCTACCTCCAATGCGGTGGCCACGCCTGCGCCAACCCCTGCCCATACACCTGCCAGCAGCACGCCCAACACACAGAGCCTTCCTATTTGCCTCGCC
>JACQVO010000188.1 GCA_016209725.1 Candidatus Methylomirabilota bacterium
ACGCAAAGGTATCCACAGATTACGCAGATGACGCAGATTTCCCAAACCCCCCTTCCACCCCCTCCCCCTCAGAGGGGGGAGGGCTCGGGTGGGGGGTGGATCTGCGTAATCTGCGAAATCTGCGGATTCCCCAGAGGTTCGGTGCGGGCCTGCAGCAGAGCGCGCGTCGCCTCCAGGACCTCGGCCACCCCGAGTTCACGCATGCAGGCGTACTGATCGGCGATCCGGCAGCGACGCTGTAGGCAGGGGCTGCAAGGGAGGTCCCGCCGCAAGATCGTCCCCGGCCCCAGCGGCCCCGTCCGGCGAGGATCCGTGGGACCGAACAGGGCCACCACGGCCGTCCCGGCGGCGACGGCGACGTGCATGGGTCCGGAATCCACGCTGACCAGGACATCCACATCTCGCAGGACCGCCACGAGCTGCTTCAGCGACAGTCGCCCCACCAGGGACAACGGCGCCGGGTTGAGCCCTTCGACGATGGCGCCCGCCGACGCGACATCCTCCCGGCCACCGGTGAAGACGACCCCGATTCCTTCCGCCAGCAGCGCCGCCGCCAGCGCACGCCACCGGGAAACCTCCCAGAGCTTGGTGCGCCAGCGGGCGGCCGCGTGCAGCGCCACCCGGGGTCGCCGGGCCGGGGCGAGGGAGGCCACGGCGGCCGCGGAATCCTCGGGGGGCACAGAGATCTGGAACTCCCGAACGGGCTCCGCCGCGTCCACGGCCGCGGCCAGGGCCAGATACCGTTCCACCGCATGGACCGGCTGGGGAGGCGCCACCACCCGATGGGTGAGCACCCGCGGGGCGCCCTCCCGCCCTTCGGCAAAGCCAACCCGGATGGGGGCCCCGGTCGCCAGGATGTAGAGCGCGCTCTTGAAAAGGCCCTGGAGGTCCAGCACAACGTCGTAGCGCCTGCGCCGAAGGTCGGCGGCGAATCCTCGCATCTCCGCCAGGGCCGGAAGGATCCGCGCCGGATGGCGGAGGTGCCTCAGCCAGCGCCGTCTTCCCGACACCACCACCCCGCTTACAGCGGGGTGTCCGAGGACGATGTCGGCAGCCTCTTCTTCGACGAGCCAGTCCAGGCGGATATTCGGGTATCGCCGCCCGAGCGTGGCCGCCACAGGGAGCGCCTGGACCACATCGCCCAGGGCGCTCGGCTTGATCAGGAGGAGCCTCTCGGCGCCGTCAAGCCGGAGGGGAAGTGAGGGCATCCCGCTCTCCCGCCCGGGCCAGGAACCACTCCACGGCCGCCCGGAGGTCATCCGCCACGTATTCCGGGCGCGGCAGCGCGCCGTCCCGGATCTTCTCCCATTCGCCGGCGCCGTGACCGGTCCGCAGTAACACCCCCCGCATCCCCGGAAATGCCAGCGCCAGCGCGGCATCACTGGCGTGATCTCCGAGGACGACGGAACGCCCGGGATCCAGGTCGAGGTCCGAAACGGCCTGCCGGACCATCCCCGGCTTGGGCTTCCGGCAGTCGCAGTCGCGGCGGTACTCCGGCGGCCCATGCTCGGGATGGTGGGGGCAGGAGTAGATCCCGTCAAGGTGCACGCCGGCCTCTTCCAGCAGGGCCGCCAGGCGTTCGTTGACCCTGCGGACGTCCGTCTCGGTGATCAGACCCCGCGCCACGCCCGCCTGGTTCGTCACGAGGACGAGCCGATACCCCGCCCGCTGGAGCGCGCGGAGGGCGTCAACGGCTCCCGGGATGAACCGGATACTCGCTGGATCCCCCAGGTAGCCGAGATCTTCGATAATCGTTCCGTCCCGATCCAGGAAGGCGGCGGGATGACCGTGAGGCGTGAGGTGTGAGGCGTGAGGGCGATCCAGGAGCACGCACGCAGCTTGGAGGACCTGCTCGACGGAAATGCGAGTCATGCAGCGATGGTCAATGGGACACTCGCGCAGGAGGCAGGGGCTGCACGGCACCGGCTCCCGCACGATACGGCCGCCCGGTCCCAGCGGTCCCGTCGCCTCCGCATCCGTGGGCCCGAAGACGGCCACGACCGGCGTCCCCACCGCGACCGCGATGTGCATGGCGCCGGTATCGTTGCTGACAAGGAGAGACGAGCGCTCCAGGAGGCCGACGAGCGTGGCGAGGTCGCTCTGCCCCCCCAGGTTGACGGCCGGCCGCCGCATCCTGTCGGCGACCTGCGCCAGAATCTGCCGCTCCGCTTCCGAGCCGATCAGGACGATCCGCGCCCCGGACGATTCCGCCAGCCCATCCGCCACCGCAGCGAATCGCACGGCTGGCCAGCGCTTGGCGCTCCCGTAGATGGACCCGGGATTCACGGCGACGATGAGGTCGCCAGGGGTGATCCCATGCCCACGCAGGAGGCGCCTCGCCCCCTCCCGGGCAGTGCGTGTCACAGGCAGATGAAGGCGGCCGGCCCCATCGCCTCCCAGGGCCCGCACGATGTGGAGGTACCGCTCGACCTGATGCCGCCCCGCCGATGGGGATGGGTCCGGGATCGGATGCGTGAGCAGCCAACGCCGACCGTCGGTCGGGTATCCGACGCGGCGCGGGATGCGGGCCAGCCAGGGAATCAGGGCCGAATCCAGGGAGTTCGGAAACACCACCGCCAGATCGAAACCATCGCGCCAGACCGCCCGAGCGAGCCGCCAGCGCCCGTGGACGCCCCGATGCGCATCCTCACTCCGGTACTCGATGTTCTGATCCACGGCCGGGTGTCCCGCGAAAAGCCCGCCCACCCAGGGCTTCGCCAAGACAGTGATCTCGGCCTCGGGAAATCGCCGATCCAGCGCCTCCAGGGCCGGCAGCGTCAGCGTCGCATCCCCGAGCCAGTTCACCTCGCGGACCAGGATGCGGCGGATCCGGCCGGGATCAATATCCTGCATGAGTCTTTCCTGCACCAAATGGAAACTGGAAATTGGACACTGGAAATCGGAAATTGGAGTGGACTATCCAACTTCCAGTTTCCATCTTCCAGCTTCCAGTTTCCATCTTCCAGTTTCCAACCTCCTTTGAATCATTCACCCACGGGTACCCCCGCCACAGCCCATCAGGAGCCGCTCGAGCGAATCCGTGCCCTCTGTGACCTCCAGCTCCACCTCCAGCACCCGGATCGGCGGCGCGGACGCCGCCTCCGGCGTGGGAGCCACGGGCATTCGGACGGCGTCCTTCTCCGTGGTGACGACGAGCTCGGCGCGGACTTCGTGGGCCGCCCTGGCGACCTGCGACAGATCGGCCGGCGCGTACGGATGATGGTCCGGAAAGGCCGCGGCCCCGGCGACAACCCCTCCCAGGGCCGTCAGCGTCCGATGAAACGCCGCGGGATTTGCGATCCCGCTCACCGCCAGCAGCCGGCGCCCCTGCAAGGACGACAGCGGCCGCTCCTCCCCGCCCTCCAGCTCCGTCAACCGCGACGGGCGATGGCGGGTGAGGATCTGGACGACCCCTGGAGCGATCCGCTCCAGGCAGCGGCGGAGGCCGGGAAGGTCCGATGCCTGATCCGACCGGCTCAGGATGATGGCGTGGGCGCGACCGAGGCTGGAGACGGGCTCGCGCAGGCGCCCCCGGGGCAACAACCGACCCCCGCCGAAAGGATCGGTCGCGTCCACCATGGCGAGATCCAGATCCCTGTGAAGCTGCCGGTGCTGAAACCCGTCATCCAGAAGCAGCACATCCAGCCGGAAGCGCCGCAGGGCCTCCATACCAGCCTGGAACCGGTTCGCCCCCACCACCACCGGAACGCCGGGGAGGTGTCGGGCAAGGAGCATCGCTTCGTCGCCTACCGCTTCCCAGCGGGCATGATCTGCTCGAGCATCGGCCGCCACCGTCACCCCGGACCCGTGACGCCCGTAGCCACGCAAGAGGATGCCGGGGTACCGGCCCCGCGCCTGAAACCACTGCGCCAGGGCGATCGTGCACGGCGTCTTCCCGCTTCCCCCCACCGTCAGATTGCCGACGCAGATCACGGGGCACGGCAAGCGACGGACGCCCCGCAGCCCTGACGCGAAGGTCCACGCACGGACGGCGACGCCCGTCCGGTATCCCGCCGCCGCCATCGTCAGGACAATGCGCCAGGCGCGCTGCCCGGGCGTCGGGGCTTCGGACCGCATCGAGTTCAGGGAATAGCTCCGGATGGCGGCGCCCGGATTCATAGCAGCGCCTCCAGCAGGTCCACCGTCCGGCCACCGGCCCCCCGGTGCGTCTCCACAATGGCGCGGCCGGCTTCCCCCATCCGCGCGGCCGCTCCTCCGTCCAGGAGCAGCCGCAGGATTCCGGCGGCCAGCCCGGGGGCGTCGCTCACCTGGAGCCCGGCCCCCTGTTCCAGAAAGAGCCTGCTCATCTCCGCGAAGTTGCCCATGTGGGGACCGAACACCACGGGCCGGGCGTAGGCGGCGGGCTCCAGGACATTGTGGCCGCCGATGGGCACCAGGCTCCCGCCCACGAAGACCACGGTCCCCGCCGCGTACAGCCGGGCCAACTCCCCCATGGTGTCCAGCAGGATCACGGGGGCGGGCGCAGGCAAGCGGCTCCGGCGAACCCAGGAGAGGCCGGTGCGGTCCAGCAGCGTCTCTACCTCCCCGAGCCGCTCGGGATGGCGCGGCGCCAAGAGCAGGGTGAGGTCAGGCACGGAACGCCGCACCGCCCGGTACGCCTCCAGGACCACGGCCTCTTCCCCGCGATGCGTGCTGCCCGCCACCAGGACGGGCACATCCGGCGGGAGGCTGAGCACCTGGCGCACCGCCAGTCCGTCCTTCGGGTCGCCGGCGACGGCCAAATCATACTTCAGGTTGCCGACGACGTGGACCCGCTCCCTCGGGGCGCCCAGCTCCAGGATACGCCGGGCATCTTCCGGCGTCTGCATGCAGAACAGCCGGATCCCCTGGAGCACGCGCCCGAAAAGGCCTCCCACCCGACGGTAGCGGGGGAACGAGCGTGGGGAGATGCGCCCGTTGACCAGGGCCACCGGGATCCCGCGGGTCCCGCAGGCGCGGAGGAAGTTCGGCCAGATCTCCGTCTCGGTGAGGAGCACGACCCGCGGGCGGAGCCTGTCCAGGGCACGACGCACGGCCCAGCCGAAGTCCAGTGGAAAGAAGACGAGCTGCGCGGCCGGGAGTCGCTGCCGGGCCACGCCGCGTCCCGTGTCGGTGACCGTGGACACCAGCAGGGGCAGGTCTGGCCGGCGCGCCGCCAGCTCCTTGGCCAGCGGCGTCGCCGCCATCACCTCTCCCACCGAGACCGCATGCAGCCAGACAGGCGGGACCTGCGCCGGCCACGCCGGGACGCTCCCCAGGCGCTCGGAGAGCCCCCGGCGATACTTCCCCCGGAGGACCGCCTGGGCCGCGAAAACCGGCAGCCCGCCCACAAGGAAGGCGCCGAGACCGAGGCTGTATAGCCAGTACATCACACCCCAAAATCGTTCGGCGGTTCGGCTGTTCGACGGTTCGCCGATTTCGAGGACGACTGAACTGCCGAACGGCCGTACAGCCGAACGTTCTTCATCCTTTGGCCGCCCGCGCATCCGCATCCGCGACCAGGGCGTCCAGGCGTTCCGCCAGCACCGATTGGAGCTTCTCCACTGCCGCCGTGTCGGCATCCGCCGGCACGTAGATGGGTTCGCCCCAGACAAACACAGCCCGCCCGAAGGGGTGCGGGACCAGGAAGCAGTCCCAGCTCTTCAGGATCGTCCGCGGCCATGCCCCGAAGGCCACCGGGAGAATGGGCATCCCCGAGAGGCGGGCGAGCTCGATGACGCCCGACTTCACCCGCTGCCGCGGCCCTTTCGGCCCGTCCGGAGTGATGACCACGTTTCTCCCGTCCCGCAGATTGTGGAGGAGCTGCATGAAGGCGCGAGCCCCACCGCGCGTGGCCGACCCGCGCACTGCCGTGAACCCAAGCCATTCGGCGATCCGCGTGATGTGCTCCCCGTCCCGGTGCTGGCTGATGAGGATGGTGACCGGATGCCCGGGATACACGAACGGCATCATCAGGAGCCGGCCGTGCCAGAAGGCGACGATGACGCGTTCCCCCTTGGCCAAGCAGGACTCCGGGTAATGCCGGCCGATATCGTGCCGGCGCAGGGTCGCCATCCCCCCCCGCAGCAGCCAACTGGCGATCCAGGGGAACACGGTCAGGCTGATCTTCCAGTCTCGGGGAGAAGGCCAGCGCGCGCTCATCGGCCCACGGCCTCTTCGTCATTGGACGTTGGTGATTGGGTGTGTTATGAGGACGGGAGGAGCGCCAGCACCTCCCGGGCCGCCCGTTCTGCCGCTCCTGGGGTTCCGAGGCGCGCCCGGACATCCGCCAGGGCTGCCCGCATCCGGCCCTGACGCTCGCGTGATCCCAGGATCTCCGACGCGGCGGCCGCCAGTCGCTCGGGCGTCGCCCGGAACTGGGTCAGTTCCGGAACGATCTCCTCACCCGCCACCAGGTTGGGCAGGCCGATGAATCGGACCTGGACCAAGAGCTGCGCCACGACCCAGGACAGGAGTCCCAGGCGATACGTGATGACCATGGGTGTGCCGAGGATGGCCGCCTCGAGTGTCACCGTCCCCGACACCGCCAGGAGCAGATCGGCCGCCCGCATCAACTCGTATGTCCGCCCATGGACCACCGTCGCCCGGGCAAGCGAGCCTGCCACGGCCGCCCTCGCCGCCCCGGCATCCAGCGAAGGCGCCAGCCCCACCAGGACCCGGAGATCCGGTCGGGTGCGGGCGAGCCGTGCGGCAGCCTCCAGCAGGACCGGAAGGTGGCGCCGGACCTCGGCCTCGCGGCTCCCGGGGAGGAGACCCAGGACCGGCGAGGGCTCCTGGATCTCCAGACTTGCGCGACACACCGCGCGCGGCGGCACGCTTGCCAGAGCATCCAAGAGGGGATGTCCAACGAACGTCACGTCCATGCCCGCCCTCCGGTACATGGCCTCCTCAAATGGGAAGAGGACGAGCATTTTGCGCACCAACCTGCGGATCGTGCGGATCCGACCCCGCCGCCAGGCCCAAACCTGGGGGCTGATGAAGTAGCAGACCGGGATGCCGAGCCGGTGGGCCGTGCGCGCCAGGAGGAGGTTGAAGTCCGGGAAGTCAATACAGATCAGGAGGGCCGGGCGGACCGTGCGGAGATGCTCCCGCAGAAGCTTGAGCGCGCCCGAAAGGCTCCGCCGCTTCTCCCACAACTCTCCGAGCCCGACGACCGCGGTACCACCGCTATCAGCCAGCAGCTTCACCCCGGCCGCCCGCATCTGCGGTCCGCCCATTCCCTCCACGGTGAGATGCGGCGCCAATCGCCTCAGCGCCTCGACCAGCCTTCCGCCATGGAGGTCACCTGAGGCCTCCCCCGCCACGACCACGATGCGTGTCCCCGGTGGCGACCCGGGGAGGAGTCCAGCGGCGGATTGGTGAAAGTGTGGATGCGTGCCCGACGCCACTGACCTCATGGGCCGTTCCCCCACCGATCCACCAAGCCACCAGCCCCCCGTCGCTGCCCCGGATGTCACAACAGTTCGATAATGCGGGCCGCCACGGCGACGGCCTCGCGTCCCGCCTCTCCCGGCACCCTGGGCGGGCGGCGGGTCCGCACACTGCCCACGAAATCGCTCAGTTCCTGTCGCAGCGGCTCCACCCGGGCGACCGGGATGTCTACCCGAGCCAGGTGCGACCTGCCCGGGCCATCGCCCGGCGTCTGCCGGTAGAGGTGCAGCTCCTGGGCGGCATAGTCCAGGACGAAGTAGGTGTCCCGCTGGAACACGCGGATCTTTCGCAGACGCTCGCCGCTGACCCGGCTGGCCGTGATGTTGGCCACGCAGCCCGAGGCGAACTCGATGCGGGCGTTGGCGATGTCCACCTGATCCGACACCACGGGCACGCCCACGGCACTGACAGCGGTGACCGGCGATTTGACCAGGGTCAGGACGATGTCGATATCATGGATCATGAGGTCCAGCACCACATCCACGTCGGTGCCGCGGCCCGGAAACGGGCCCATCCGGTGGACCTCGATGAAGCCGGGATCCTGGACTTCCTTCGCCAGGACCTGGACGGCGCCGTTGTACCGTTCGCTGTGCCCCACCTGGAGGATTCGGTCCTTGGCCAGGGCTGTGGCGACCAGGTCATCGGCCTCGGCCAGGGTCCGGGTGATGGGCTTCTCCACCAGCACGTCGCTTCCCGCCACGAGAAAGTCTCGGGCAATCTGGTGGTGATGGAACGTGGGCACAGCCACGCTGACGGCGTCCACCTTGCCCAGCAGGGCCCGGTAATCCGCCAGCGCCCGGACCCGCAGTGTCCCCCCCACCTCTCGGCGGCGGCCTTCGTCGATGTCTACCACGGCGACGAGTTCGACCCCCGCCAGCTCGGTGTAAATTCGCGCGTGATGCTGCCCCAGGTGTCCGACGCCAATGACCGCCACCTTCGGCGGCCGCTCGGTAAGATCCGTTCGGCTCTCAACTTCATCATTCGACATTCGGCGTTCGGTATTCAAAATTCAGGATCCTCGCGGAAAATATCGACTGGCGAATGTCGAAGGAACGACGGTCAGTCCGCGACGACCGCCAAACCCAGCGTGTCGGCTCCGGCCACGAACTGGTCCCGATCCAGCATCAGGGTGCGGCCGGCATCCAGCGCCAGGGCCGTGGCACTGGCATCCCGCAGGGCGGACAGCGTCTGCACGCCGACGGTGGGAAGGTCGAAGCGGAGGTCCTGATCTGGGCGGCTCACCTTGACCACCACGACCCCACCCCGACCCAGCTCGCCACCCCGCCGGATGGCAGCGTCGCTCCCCTCCACGGATTCCACGGCCAGGACGGTCCCATGCTTCAGCACCACGGTCTGCCCGATCCGAAGCGCGGCGATCTGTCGCGCGATCTCCCGGCCGAGCCCGATGTCGCGCTGCTCCCGGGCCGTGGGCTCCCGTCCCGTGAGCCGCCCGGCCTGCACCAGGAGGGGGCCCAGGAACGGCGGCGTCTCCAGGATTCGAATCCCCTCGCTGGCGAGGGCGTCCACGATGGCCTCCAGGAGGCTGTCCCCGCGCAGGTCTCGCGCCTTGAGCAGGACCTTGGCCGCCAAGAGGTCCGGACGCGCCCGGGAGAACAGGCGGGTGATCTCCACCTTTCCCAGCAGGATGGCATCGGTCACCTGCTCCTCCCGGAGGGCGCGGACGAGCGCACCGAGTTGCCCCACCCGAACCCAATGGATGGCATCCACGGCGTGGGCCAGACCAGGGTCGGTCTCCTCTTGAATGGCGACGGCGATCACACGGCGACCCTGCGCGCGGGCCTCCTCCGCCCCGACGAAGGGGAGCCGACCGCTGCCCGCAATGATACCCAGCGCCTCCATCGGCGGCTACTTGCTGATCCCGCGCTGGGATCGCTTGACGAAGTCAACGAACCGTTGCACCTCGGGGGATCCGCTGAGCTCCTGCTCCAACTGCGCCAGCGCCTGGGACGTGTTGAGGCCGGAGATGAAGAGAATTCGGTAGGCCTGTTTCAGGGCGTGGATCGCCTCGACCGAGAAGCCATGACGGCGCAGCCCTACCACGTTGAGGCCGAAGGGTTTGGCCCGGTTGCCCTGGGCTTTGACGTAGGGGGGGATGTCCTGCAGGACGCCGGAGCACGCGCCCAGGAACGCGTATTCGCCGATCCGCACGAACTGGTGGACCCCGCTCATGCCCCCGATCACGGCATGGCGCCCGATCTCAACGTGGCCCGCCAGGGAGGCCTGGTTGGCCATGATCACCCGCTCTGCCAGCTGGCAGTCGTGGGCCACATGGGCATAGGCCATGATGAAGCAGTCCGGCCCGACGGATGTCACTCCCGAGCCTCCCGTACTGGCCCGGTGGATCGTGGCGAACTCCCGCACCAGGGTGCGGTCGCCGATGACCACCTGGGTGGGTTCTCCCCGGTACTTCACGTCCTGCGGCGGGGCGCCGATGATCGCGTGGGGCCCGATACGGCAGTCGGCGCCGATCTCCGTCCAGCCCTCCAGGATCGTGTGGCTTCCAACGCTGGTATCTCGCCCCACACGCACGTCAGGGCCAACGATCGTGTAGGCGCCGATACTGACTCCCTCCGCCAGTTCCGCGCCAGGCTCCACCAATGCCGTGGGATGAATGGCAACCACGCGCCGCTCCTACGCCGGGAAGGGGCCGCCTGCCTGCCCGGTGGGCTTGCGATCCACCACCACCGAACTCAACTCCGCCTCTGCCACCAGCTTCCCGTCCACGTATGCCTCGCCCTTCATCCGACAGACCTGCCGACGGCGCTGCAGGATCTTCACCTCGAACCGGATCTGGTCGCCGGGCACCACCGGCCTCCGGAAGCGGGCATGGTCGATGCCGGTGAAATACAAGAGCTTCTTCTCGGCCCGCGTAGCCAGGCTGGACATCAGAAGGAAACCCCCCACCTGGGCCATGGCCTCAAGGATCAGGACACCCGGCATGATGGGGTGGCCGGGAAAGTGCCCTGCAAAGAACGGCTCGTTGA
This sequence comes from Candidatus Methylomirabilota bacterium, assembly GCA_016209725.1. Lineage (GTDB taxonomy): Bacteria > Methylomirabilota > Methylomirabilia > Methylomirabilales > 2-02-FULL-66-22 > 2-02-FULL-66-22. Next base: position 10,437 of record JACQVO010000188.1, read on the forward strand.
TCGTGACGTTCTTGATCCCGACCACCTGCTTGCCCAGCTCCAGCTCCAGGATGCGATCCACCAGGAGAAACGGGAAACGATGCGGCAGGATTTCCTGGATCTCCTTCGGATCGAACATGGTCCTCTCCTCCGCCTCAACCTGCCAGGCGCGCTTCAAGGGCCGCGAGGCGCTCCTCCAGGGCCCGCAGCGCTTTGCGCATCTGCGGCAGCCGGGCCACGGCTGCCATCTGCCGCTTCGCCTCTCCATGGGGGATGGCCGGATATCCCGAGACCGCGGACCCGGAGGGGATGTCCTTCGTCACGCCCGACTGCGCCCCCACGATCACACCGTCGCCGATCTCCACGTGGTCCACCACGCCGACCTGGCCCGCCAGCGTGACTCGCGATCCAATGCGCGTACTGCCCCCGATGCCTACCTGGGCGACGATCACCGTGTCGGCCCCGATGCGGACATTGTGTCCGATCTGAACCAGATTATCAATCTTCGTGCCGCGCCCGATGCGGGTCTCCTCCAGGGTGGCCCGGTCGATGGTGACGTTGGCCCCGATCTCCACATCGTCCTCGATCACCACCCGGCCGACCTGGGGAATCTTGACGTAGCGATGACCCTCCCGGGCGTAGCCGAATCCGTCGGCGCCGACCACCGTCCCGCCGTGGACCGTAACCCGGTCCCCCAGCACGACTCCCTCCCGCAGGATGACCTGCGGGAAGATCCGGCACCCCTCGCCGATGCGCACCCCGGCACCCACGGTAACGTGCGCCTCCAGAACCGTGCCGGCGCCCACCTCGACTCCCGGCCCAAGCACCGTGAGCGGCCCCACGCTGGCGCCGGGAGCGACGCGCGCGTCCGCCGCCACCACCGCGGTGGGATGAATGCCGGGGGCCGGTGAGGGCCGGGGATGAAAGATGTCCAGAGCGCGGGCGAAGGCGAGGTACGGGTTGGCGGTCCGCAGGGCCGGACGGGCCACCCTCGGCCATCCTGCCGCCAGGATCACGGCTGCCGCCGCCGATCCTTCCAGGCGCGGTAGATGCCGTTCCTGGGCGACGAATGTCAGGTCGTGGGGCCCGGCCTCTTCCAGGCCGCGGACGCCACGGATCTCCACGGCGCCCTCGCCCTCCAGACCGCAGCCCAGCCGCTCCGCCAGCTCTGCGAGTCGCATCGCCCCGCGCCCCCCGTTCTGATCTCCTCGGCGCTCGGCGCTATACCCACGCCGCTCGGTACTCGGCTCTCGGCGCCCGGCTCTCGGCTCCCATTCTATTTCTGCTTGGCATCGTAGCGCTTGATGATCTCCGGGGTGAGGTCCACAGCCGCCGCGCCGTAGACCACCGTGCTGCGTTCGAGGACGACGGTGTATCCCTGATCCCTGCCATACTCCTGAATCACCGCGAAGATCTCCCGCGTGATATCCATCTCCGCCTCGCGGACCCGTTTCTCGAAGTCCCGATTGGCGTCCTCGGCCACGCGGCGGGCCTCGCGTACCTTGCGCTGGAGGGCCTCGGACTTCTCCCGTTTCGCCTGCTCGCTCAGCACCGGCGCCTGCCTATCCAGGTCAGCCTGCAGCTTCACGACCTCTTCCTGGCGCGCATCCAGCTCCTTCTGGCGTCCTGCCCGCTCCTGTTCCAGCTTCTGCTTGACGGCGGCCCCCTTCTGGGATTGATTCAGGACCTGCTGGATATCCACCACGCCGATGCGCAGTGCCTGGGCCGGCCAGCCGGGGGCCACCCAGCCGACGAGCAGCCCGCAGCACGCGGCCGCCGTGGCCGCGGCCCGGTATCTCCGGTAGTCGATGCTCACGCTCGCTCCCTCCCATTCTCTACCTGCTCAGGGATCGGAAGGCAGTGACCTGCCCGCCGGGGCCACCCCAGGACCTCACCCGGCCGACCCAAGAGTCGGCAGGACCAGCAGCACGTCTCCCCCACCGGGACGCTCTGGGTTGCCGCCGTGGGCACCCCGGCTTCGCAGGACGGCGAACGGCCCCGGCAAGCCGCTCAGAAGGCGACGCCTGCCGTGAAGTGGAGCACCTGCTTCCGCTCCCCGGGCCGGGGTGACAGGTTGAAGCCCCACTCCAGCCGGATCGCCCCAATGGGGGAGACAAACCGAATCCCGATGCCCGCCCCTTGTTTGACGTCCCACTTGAAGCCCGTCCGCTCGTCAAAAGCGTTCCCCACGTCGTAGAACACCAGCCCCCGCATCCGCAAGGGCTCGTAGAGGGGGAACAGGATCTCCGTGTTGATGAAGTACGCCTTGTTGCCGCCCGTGAGACCGTCACCGCCCGCGGGATCCTTCGGGCTGATGGTGAAGTTCCGGAACCCGCGGACACTGTTGATGCCACCCAGGAAGTATCGCTCCTGGACCGGCAGGTTGGGGGTGCTGCCGAATGAGTCGCCGTAGGCGATGCTCCCGCGCACGTGACCCACGATCTTCCACCAGAGCGGCCAGTACTGCGACAGCTCCAGGCTGACCTTGGTGAAGTTATTGTCGGCATCCAGGATTCCGCCGGCGTACTCGAAGACCGCCCGGGCGCGCAGGCCCCGGGTGGGTTCCGTGTAGGAATCCCGCGTATCGCGAACCA
>JACQVO010000191.1 GCA_016209725.1 Candidatus Methylomirabilota bacterium
AATATCGGGGTTAGCGGATGGCTGCGACCGCCTTCTCCGCCGCTTCCTTGGCCTTCGCGTAGCTCGCCTTGGCGAAGGTGTCCCACTCCGTCTCCAGCTTCGACTTGGCGTCGGCCTTGGTCTTGTCGGTGAACGCCGCGTTGATCTCCTTGTCGCTGGCCTTGTTGGCGTCCAGGGGCATGCTGCCGGCGAGCCTCCGCGCCTCGGCCAAGAGCGTCCTGGCCTGGGTGACGTCCTTCCCACCCGCCTTGGCGATGGCCTCTTCCGCCTTGTAGACGGCCCCCCAGGCTGCCTTCAGCTCCCCATGGCGGAAGGTGATGAGGTGGTCGTAGAGGGAGTTGACCACGTTCCGCCGGCCCGAGGAAAGCTTGTTGTTGAAATCCACCCCGCCCAGCCTCATCTTGAACGGGTTGGGATAGCCAGCCGGCGCCTTGGCGTACAACTCGGGAATCACGGGGAGCCGGGCGATCTCCTTGGAGAAGAGCAGCATCTGGCCCTCCTCGCCCAGGAGGAAGTTCACGAAGGCCCGTGCGTTCTCCGGGTTGGGCCCGCCCTTGACAATGCCGACGCTCGCCGGCACCACCGAGGTCAGCGACGGATAGACGAAATCCACCGGGAAACCGCTGGCGATGGCCGACAGACCGAAGAAGTCGATTACCACCCCGATCCCGTACTGGCCGGTGTTCACCGCCTCGGGGACGCCGAAGCTCCGCTCCGTGATGCTCCCCATGTTGCCACCGGAATTGAGGAGCAGGGCCCATCCCTTCTCCCACCCGTAGGCCTGGAGCATGACCTCGATCGTCAGGTGGGTCGTTCCGCTGCGCGACGGTGCGCTGATGACCAGGTGGCCGTGATAGGGCGGGTCGGCCATATCGGTCCACTCTCTCGGCTCGGGCAGCTTGTGGGCCTGCATGTACGGCTTGTTCCACATGAGGCCGTAGCCGCTCACCGCGAATCCGAAATAGGTGCCGTCCGGATCGGAGATGGGGAACGCCCCGATCTTGGCCGGGGTCTTGGCGGTGATCTCTTTCGGCGGGGTGTACTTCTCCAGGATGCCGTCGTTCTTCAGCGCCTGGAACGCGTCCGGGGCGCTGACCCAGAAGATATCCGCCGCCGGCTTGGCCTTGGTCTCTTGGAGGTAGGTCACCCCCGCATTGGTCTGCTTGGCGTTGACGACCACCGTGACGCCGGGGTGCTTGGCCTCGAAAGCTTTCTTGAAGTTCTCGAACAGCTCCTTGGGGAAGGAGGTCACCACGATCACCTCCTTGGCGCCCGCCATGGCCGTCCCCGCAGCCAACCCCAAGAAGACTCCTCCCAACACCAGGATCCTGATCGCACCTCTCATCGAACTCCTCCTTCCCCCTCGACACTCCCTTCGCAGTGGCCATGATCCTTGCGGCCGACCACGAGGGATGAAAATCCTGGCAGATCGCCCAGGTTCAGGCCCCCCACCCCAGCCCTCCCCCCAGCGTGGGGGAGGGGAGGGTGGGGGGGATTTTCGTGACAGTCCCTCGACGAGACAAAATTATCACACGTCTTCCGGCTTTGCAGCACAAACCGGCGACCCCACGAGGACGGGCCCATCAGGCGACCATGCCGACGGCCTGTTCTCCGAGAAACGCATCCATCCCGGCCACCGCGGCGTCACGGTAGGTGCTCCCCAGGATCTCGACGAGACTCTCCTCGCCTCGCCAGAATGGGAAGTTTCCCAGCCGTTTGAGGACGGCCGCCGTGGCCTGGGGGATTTGAACCTCGCCGCAGAGATCTTCCGGCGGGCCATCCGTCCCCCAGAAGGGGTCCGGAGCCTGGGGCAACGGCACCGGCTGGCTCTCCGACTCCTCCTCTGCGCGGATCTCCTTCTTGGGAGCCCCCCTTCCTCTCGGCGCAGCCGCAGCGCCCATCAGGCCGATCAACTCATGCCGCTCCATTCCGCGCAGCCGAAAGAGCAGGAAGGGATCCCGGTCGAACTCCTCGCCGAGAAGATAATAGACTGCGGCGATGTGCTTGCAGGGATTCGACCAGTCCGGACAGGAGCATTCCGTCTGCAAGTCTTTGCTCTTGCTGGGGAAGAGCGACAGGCCGGCGGTCCGGAAGGCCTCCTCGATTCCTTCGGGCATTTCCCCGGCCAGAAGCTTGGCGGCAAAGAGCGCCTGCTTTCCGAGGACACCGGCCAGCTTCTTCCACGCCTGCTTGGACAGGGTCTCCACCTGGATGCGGATCTGGTACGGCTTCGGGCGGGACCCCTGCACTTGGGCCGAAACGCTGCCCTTGCCGATCGTCACGGAAAGCACCTGGCCCCGGCGAGCATAAGATCGACCACGCCCCAGACGGGCGCCGATGTTGAAGCTCTCCAGGACCTCGATCCATCGTCTGGCCCACCAGCTCTTGCCGAAGGTCCCTCCCTTCGACTGCGCCTTGATGCCGCCCCGGGCAGCGCGGGGACGTGAACGCGGGTAATACCCGAATCCATCCCACCAGGCCATCTTACTCCTCCACTGCCTCGTGGCGCAGGGCAAGAAGCTGCTTCAGCTCTCGGTTGGACAGTTCCGTCAGCCAGCCCTCGCCCGTCCCGATCACTGTCTCGGCGATCCCCTTCTTGCGCTCGATCATCTCGTCGATCCTCTCCTCCAGCGTCCCGGCGCAGATATACTTGTGGACCTGCACATTCCGCGTCTGGCCGATGCGGAATGCCCGGTCGGTTGCCTGGTTTTCCACGGCCGGATTCCACCAGCGGTCGAAGTGGAACACGTGGCTCGCGCGGGTGAGGTTCAATCCGGTCCCCCCGGCCTTGAGTGACAGGACGAAGATGGGCGGTCCTGCCCCCCCGTCCTGGAAGCGCTCGACTATCCGGTCGCGCTGCCCCTTCGGCACCCCGCCGTGGAGGAACAGGACCTCCCGGCCGAACGCTTCCTGCAGGTGCTGCTGGAGAATCTTGCCCATCTCCGCGAACTGGCTGAAGATGAGCGCCCGCTCGCCAACCGCCAGGATCTCCTCCAGCATCTCGGCCAGTCGGGCGAGCTTGCCGGATCGCCCGGGAATCCTGGAGTTGTCGCCCAGGAACTGCGCCGGATGGTTGCAGACCTGCTTGAGCTTGGAGAGTGTGGCCAGGATGAGACCCTTGCGCTGGATTCCCTCGGCGGCATTCAGCGTCCCCTCGGCCTCCCTCACCACGGCCGTGTAGAGCGACGCCTGCTCCTTGGTCAGGGTGCAGAAGACCTTCATCTCCATTTTCTCGGGAAGGTCGGCGATGATGGACTTGTCCGTCTTGAGCCGACGCAGGATGAAGGGTCCGGTGATCCGCTTGAGGCGCCCGGCCGCTTCGGAATCCTGCTCGGCCTGGATCGGGACGAAGAAGCGTCGCTTGAAGTCCGCCTGGGTTCCCAGCAGGCCGGGGTTGAGAAATTCCATGAGAGACCACAGGTCGCCGACGTTATTCTCCACGGGGGTACCTGTGAGCACGGCTCGGTAGCCCGCCGGGAGGGACCGGGCTGCCCTGGCCTGCTTCGTCTCCGGGTTCTTGATATTCTGCGCCTCGTCCAGGATCACGCCGCCCCAGGCGATCCCCTGCAGGTGCTCCAGGTCGCGGTGGAGGAGGGCATACGTTGAAATCACAATCGCATGCTTCTCCGCATCTTCCCTGAACGCCGGGCCCCTCTTTCGACCCACACCATGGTGAACCATCACGGGGAGTTGCGGCGTGAATCGCGCGGCCTCTTTCTGCCAGTTGTTCACGACCGAGGTCGGGCACACCAGGAGCACCGGATGCTTCCCGTTCGCCTCCCAATCGCGCTCAATCAGGGCCAACGCCTGGACTGTCTTGCCCAGACCCATGTCGTCGGCCAGACACGCCCCGAGCCCCCAGTCTCGGAGGAACGCCAGCCAGGAGTATCCCCGGACCTGGTATGGCCGGAGCGTCCCGACAAACTGCCTGGGTGCCGGGATCTCAGTGAAGGCCGCCCGGCCCTCCAGTTGATGGAGCAGGGTCCGAACCCAGCCGGTGGCCGTGACCCCCGTGAAGTCGAGACCGCGCGCGCGATCCGTGGCGCCCAGCGCCATCTGGATGACGTCCCGGACGGTGGCCGTGCCGGCATCCTTCTTCCAGAACTCCAGCGCCGCCCGGATCTCCTCCGCCTTCACCTCCACCCACTGACCTCGGACCCTGACCAGAGGTGCCTTGAGCCTCGCCAGCGCCTCCAGCTCTTCCCGGGTGAGGACGGCGTCGCCCAGCGCGAGTTGCCAGTCGAAATGGACAACCTCCTCCAGCGAGAGTCCGCCCCCGCCTTGCATCTTGGGGCTCCTGACGCGCGCCTGAACCGCCAGGCGCACCTTGGTGCCCTTCCTTGTCCACCAGGCCGGCAGCATCACACCGAAGCCGGCCTGCTCCAACGCGGCGGCCCGCTCTGTCAGGAATCCGTGGGCACCCGCCGCGTCCAATGCATAGCCGCCGGGCCTTGATGTCTCGAGGCTCCTCTCGATTTGGGGGCACAATCCGGCAGCCTGGCCGAGGGCGGAGAGCAGGTACTCCTGGGCGTTGCACTCCCGGCGGTTGAGCAGTGGATGCGGTCGTCCTGTGGGGGCCCAGGCATCTTTGACCGGGATGAGGAGGCTGGGGTCATCCTGGGGGTGGAGGAGGTAGCGGACATACCACCCGTTGCGGGAGGCCGCGCCGCGTCCCCGTCGTTCCTCTCCGTCATCCGCCGGCTCCTCCAGACGAAAGCAGAGCCGGAAGGGCGACGACACCGACAGGCTGATGGGGCGGCGCCACTCACGGATCTGGCCGGCCAGTTCGGCCAGTTCGGCCTCGTCGCCTTCCATGACTCCGTCCGGCGATCGCAGGGCATGCAGCCACTGGTCGTGGAGACTGGCAAAGGTGGCCGCCCCCTTTCCGGCCCGCCGCGGGACCGCAGACGCGACCGGTGTCCGCGGCCCCACGACGCGGACAAGGCGATCCACCATGCCGCCGATGAAAGTGCTCAGGAGCGAGAGCGGTGACGTGGCGGGCGGCGAGGGCGCGGCCTCATGGGCGAGGGCGCGGCACACGGCCGGCATGTCTTTGGAAAGGGAGGCCAGCCTCCCTCGGTCCTCCCCGGCGATCACTGGTTCCCAGACGGCCCGATATCGTCCGTCTCGGGATTCCAGACCGGGGAGGAACTGCTGGCGAGCCACCAGTGCCCCGGCGAAGCGCATCGCTCGCACCCAGAACGCGAGATCGCGGCCGACGACCACGCCGGGTGTGAGCGTATGCTTCCCGACGCACATACACAGGATTGGCATTGCCCTTTCGGCGGACAGGGGAAGTACCGCCACGCTCCAGGGGGAAAGGGCCACAGCGGAATCCGGGGCAGGGGTCTCTCCAATGAGCGGACTCGACGGCGCCGGCAGACCGCCGCGCGTCGGCAGCCAGGCGATGGCAGTCTCCGCGTGCATCTTCTTGCTGGGAACGGAATCGCCCATGCACTCCAGCGCAGACATCAGCCGCGCTGCGCCGGCATCGAAAGGAGATGCCTGGGGACGTCCAGTTTTGGCCCTGCGACCGCGCACTGGCGCGGGCCCCTTTTCCGCCTCCGGGGGCGATTCCCCCCAGAGCAGCAACCTGTCTTGGAGAAAACCGGCATGCAGGATAATCATGGGCGGCTATCCCCCTTGCGAGGGGCGGAGTATACCACGGCTGCTGTTGCTCTCGCTACACGCAGATCCGATGATCATCAACCTACTACTGGGGGTGTGGCAGTCGCGGGGGCGTCCGGGACCTATTTCTCCAGGT
>JACQVO010000195.1 GCA_016209725.1 Candidatus Methylomirabilota bacterium
ACACGGCGTCGCTCCCGATGGTGAGGAAGCTGCCGCTTCCGCCGATGAAGCTGATCTTCCAATCATCGTCCCGGAAGAAACGGAGCGGCGAATCGCCAGCCAGGCTGCCCCGGGCTTCGTCCCACGCCGGCACGGGCAGCTCGACCGGCTCCGCCCCTGCCAGGGCCCGGGCGAGCGCCGTGGCGTCCTGTCCGCCCAGTCGCGCGAGCATGGCAAGCCCCAAGGAGGGGAAGTAGCCTTTCCCCGACAGCGGAACGACCAGCGGGATGCGGCGGAAGAAGCCATCCTCATCCTTGGGCACTTCAGCGAAGCCCGAGTCTGCCTCCAGGGCAGAATCGTACAGTTGCCGAGGGAGGAAGCGGACCGCTCCCCCCGGGGCGGGCACGGCGGTCAGCGTTCGGGCGACGACCAGGAGGACGGCCGGATCACCTGGGGCCGCACGGATCGCCGCCAGCAGGTCGCGATCATCGCCCCGCGTCGTGGGCCGCCGCAGGTCCACGTCCATACCGATCAGGCGTGCCCCACTCTTGCGGAGGCCGCGGATCACCGCGGCGAGGTAATCGCGAGGGATGGGCTGGCGCTCGTTCAGGCGCTGGAAGGCGGCATCGTCAATCGCGACCAGGACGATCTCCGGCGCGCGGGCCCGGCCCTGCGCCCAGAGGTAGATATCCAGCAATTTGCCTGTGTAGCCGGAGAAATACCCCAGCGAGACTGGAATCGCCACGGCGGCGCTGGTCAGGAACCCCAGGGTCAGCCCCAGCAGAAATCGGCGCTGGCGCGAGCGGAGTTCCGGGAGACGGATGCGCACTCGGATTCCTCAATCTCTCTTAAGAGCGTTCAGCAGTTCGGCAGTTCGAGAGTTCGGTTGTTCTGGGAACCCTCGAACCCTCGAACCATCGAATACCCGAACGCCTTTGGCCTCACCGCGCCTCCCCGATCAGTTGATACGCCGCCCAGTAGTACGGGTGGAGACGTCTCGCCAGCATGGCGAGCTGAGCTTGGCGGAGGGATTCCGCCTTGTCCTGTCCCGCCTTGAGGTGGTGGTAGAACTCCCGCATCAGTTCGAAGGCCCCCCGGTCGTTGACCTGCCAGAGCGTTGTGATGATACTGGGGGTGCCGGCGTAGATGAAGGCGCGGGTCAGCCCCGTGAGCTCATCCCCCCGGGTCGGCTTCCCGAGGGCGGTTTCACACGCGGACAGGACCACCAGGGAGGCATGCAGGTCGAGCCCGAAGATCTCCTGAACCACCAGGCGCCCGTCATCGCCGTTGGCCGGGGTGAGCAGGAGAGCCGATCCCAACGGGTCCGTCTCTTCCAGCTCGGCATGGGTGGCGAATTGGAGGAGCCGGGTGCGGCGGCCCTGATCACGGTTTCTGGACTTGGTCGCGTCCTGACGGGTGAGGAGGACGGAGACCGGGAACAACTCCGCAATGGCGCGGGCCTCGCGCGTGCTTTCGATCTGGTAAGCGGCCTCATGCCCGGATGCGTGACGGAGCGGGAATCGCTGCTCGTCCGTCGTGGCGCAGCCCGCCAGGATCAGCAGGAGACAGAGCCGGCCGAAAAGGGGCAGCATGTGATGGGCGGAGGATCCGGAGGAGGTGGGCGGGCTCGGACCCCGAGGGCACTGGGGAGTCGAAGCTCCGATGGCCGGGACGCCGACCTGCTTCATTCTTCCTTCCCCGTGGCCGGCAAGGATGCGTCGAAACCTTGGGGACTGGATGTTCCCTTCCTAGCCCGGGCGTATGTGGATGTCAAGGGGGAAAGAGAGTCGAGAGCCGACCTGCCTGCCGCGCCGAACGCGGCGCAGGCAGGGAGCCGCGAGCCGAGAGGGGGCAGGGATAGCGACAGGGACAGCGATTCGGAGGATTCATGGGTTTCTCGCTGTCGGAGATCCCTGTCGCTGTCGGCTTTTGGCCCGAGGTCAGCTCGCGACAACCTCCCGGTAGTAGGCCTCGTACAGCGGCACGATCAGGTTGGAGTCAAAGTGGGCCACGGCGCGCCGGCGGGCGGCCTCGCGAAACTCGGCGTGGCGCGATTCATCTCCCAGCAGGGCCAGGCAGGCGCGGGCCATGCCCTGCACATCCCCCGGGGGGAGGAGGAAGCCGGTCTTGCCATCCTCCACGACCTCCGGGACCCCGCCCACGGCGGTGGCGATGACCGGAACGGCGCAGCTCATGGCCTCCAGGGCCGCCAGCCCGAAGGCCTCCTCCTGGCTGGGAAGCAGGAACAGATCGGCGATGCTCAGGAGACTCTCCACGTCGTCCTGCTTCCCCAGGAAGATGACGTCCGCCTCCACCTCCAGGCTGCGGGCGAGATGAAGGGCCTGCAGCCGGTCCTGACCGTCACCGATGAGCAGGAGCTTCGCGGGGAGGACGCTGCAGACCTGGGCGAAGATCCGGACGGTATCGGGGACCCGCTTGACCGTGCGGAAGTTGGAAAGGTGGACCAGGATTCGCTCCCCGTGGGGGGCCATGCATGCCCGCAAGTCGGAACGACCGCCAGGGGTGAACCGCCGGGTGTCCACGAAGTTGGGGATGACCACGAGCGGCCGCCGGGTGTCAAAGACCTCGCGCGTCTTTGTCTGGAGGTAGCGGGAGACGCAGGTGAGTCCGTCCGACTGCTCCAGGGCGAAGCGTGTCATGGGAAAGAGCGAGCGGTCGTTGCCGACCAGGGTGATGTCTGTCCCGTGGAGCGTGGTGACGATCTTGGGCCGCCCCTGGCCCAGGATCGCTCGCGCCAGGAAGGCGGAGACGGCATGCGGCATGGCGTAATGGACATGGAAGCAGTCGAGACCTACCTGGGCGCCCACCTCGGACATCTTGGCCGCCAGCGCCAGGGCGTAGGGCGGATGCTCCAAGAGCGGGTAGTCCACCATTTCCACCTCGTGGAAGAAGATCCGCTCGTGGTAATGCTGGAGCCGGAAAGGAAGCGAATAGCTGATGAAGTGGATCTCGTGCCCGCGCTGGGCCAGGGCCTTGCCCAGCTCGCTGGCCACGACGCCGCTGCCGCCGTAGGTGGGGTAGCAGGTGATGCCGATCCGCATGACTACAGACCTCCGACAGCGACCTCCGACAGGGACAGCGATAAAGCCGACAGCGACAGCGAATGCCGACAGCGACTAGGAAGCGGTCATCGTTTGGCGATTAGACCGGATAGCATGCCCGCGATGCGATCGCAAAGCCGATAGGTATCAGAGAAATCCTCGGCCTGCAGCAAACCCTCCTGGCGCAGGACATGGGCAATGCTGACCACTTCGTACACGGATCCCTTTGCGATGTTGAAGAACTGTTTCGATTCCCTCGCACTGCTGCGTCCGGTCCCTTCGGCGATGTTTGCGCTGATCGACAGTGCGGCTCTTCTGATCTGCTACGAAAATCCCCCCACCCTTCCCCTCCCCCACGCTAGGGGGAGGGCTGGGGTGGGGGTCCCTGAGTCTGGGTAATTCGCCAGGGTTTTCATCCGTCGTGGTGACTACAAATGGTCATGTTGACTGATCCGTAAGAAACAGGTGGCTCCTGGGTTGGAGTCTTTGGATGGCGGCGGCAATCCTCCGGTAGAGATCGAGCGAGAGCTTCCAAACGTCAAGCCGCTCAAACTTGAACATCACATTCCCTCCCTATCCGTATCCCTGTCCCTATCCCTGTCGGTTCTCAGTGTAACCAGCCGGTGGTCCCAGCCGGGGCCGTCAATGGCGGCGCGGATCGTTTCGAGGAGGGCCGGACCGTGCCGGGCCAGAAACGGCAGGATGGGGAAAATGCGTTCCTGCGGCTTGCCGCCGGGCATGAGGGCCTCACGGACGCGCTGGATCTGCTGCCGGGTCTCCGCCTCGCGTCGCTTCAGGGCCTGGACAGCCTTACGCTCCAGTTGGCCGAGATGTCCCTGAATGTGGCCGGCCGTCTGCCCGACCGTCGCCTTGAGCGTCGGGTCCACCGCCGCGATGGCCTCGCCCACGCCGCGGAAGATCTCGGTCACGCTCTCCCGGGCCTTGGCCAGCGTGGCGTCGAAATCGGGGGGCAAATGGGCGCGCAGGACCCGGCTGGCCAGTTGTTCCGGCTCCAGGGTGAGGTCCGGAAGGGCCAGGCGGAATCGTTCCAGGAGCTGGGCCACCCGAGGGTCCAGGAGGGTGAGGGAGGCCCGGGGGACGATGAGCGGCATGGGGACGTCGAAGGCCTGGTACACCGGGCGGAGCTGGGCGAAGTACGCCAACTCACCCGGGCCGGCCACGTACGCGATGGTGGGGAAGAGCGCATCCTGCACGATGGGGCGCAACGCCACGTTGGGGCTGAGGCGCTCGGGCTCTTCCAGTGCCAGTCGCCGGAGGTCCGCTGCCGGGATCGTCTGCCGGCTGTCGCGCAGCCGGAATCCGTCCCCATCTCTCGCCAAGCTCCGCCGACCATCCGCCAGAAGGAAGCAGTTGACGCCGTCGGGGCGCGCCTCGATCTGCACGGGGTAGCCCAGCGACCGGAGGGACTCGCTGGCCCCCAGGATGCACCGGGACGAGCGGGGCGCTTCGTCCACCTCCCGTCGCAGGATGTCGGCGGCCAGCCGTTTCAGGGCGGGATCCGCCGCATCGACGAAGACCAGGCCGGTGTCCCCGAGAAGGCGGACCATCCAGCGGGCGAAGCCGTCCGCCAGGGTCCTTTCGGGGGCAAAGGCCTCGGCCATCCCCTCCCGCAGGGCCCCCGCGAACTCCGTGGGGGGGAGCAGGCCACAGGCACGCTGCACCGTCTCCGCGATGGCCGGACCGAGGCGGAGGTTTGCCGGGATGAACCCGGCGGGAGAACCCCAGGGAGCGTGGCGTAGGGTCACCAGGGCGCCGGTGCGATCCAGGAGCTGGATGTGGTCAGCCTCGGCCAGGTCGTGATCCTCCGATGCCATCCAAAAGATGGGGACCACCGGGCGCCGGAGTTCCGTCTCCAGGCGGGCGGCCAACTGGATGGCGGTGAGCGCCTTGTAGAGGGTAAACAGGGGACCGCCGAAGAGCCCGGTCTGCTGTCCTGTGAGCACCGCCACGGCCCGGGGGCGGCAGAGGTCCTCGATACGCCGGGCGGCGATTGCCGGGGCATCCCAGCGCCGGCCCTGGGCCAGCAGCACGTCCCTGAGTTGGCCCAGGGGATGCGAACGCACCTCACATTGTTCGGCCTGCTCCTGATAAGCGCCCGGGGCCTGGGGGTTCCCGGCGTAGAAGCGGGCGAGGCGTTCGAAGTTGTGGATGTAGTCCCGGACCAGAGAAGACGTCCCGGGGAACTGCCGGATGTCCAGCCGCATCAATCTCGCCTTTCCAGGGTGGTGCTCCTCTCCAGGTTCATGAATGCATCGGGTGAAAGGGCTCCAACGGCCCTCGCCAGACCAGCCGAGGGTAGCAGAGCAGCGCTCGTAGGACAAGGCACGGATCGGATCAGGACCCGGATCAGGCTGGACGGGTGCGGCGGTGCCGACCCGGCAGCGCCGATCGCCCCGATGCACTCGCGGGAGCGTCGTTCCAGGTTGATCGGAGGAGCGCACAAAGGCTGGCGACAGGGGTCGCCCCCTGGTATACTCAACTGGTGACTCGGAAATGGCTTTACAGGAAGCCCGTTCGGGCTGAGCTTGTCGAAGCCGTTCGGCTGAGCTCACGACGAAGCCCGGATTCCGCACCCTTCGACAGGCTCAGGGCGAACGGAGCCGAAGGGCTCAGGGTGAACGGAATTGGGAAGGAATTTGGGAGTTACCACACTACGGCGAGAGGGAACATTCCCCCCGCCTGCTGGGTTGGTCCGGAATACTCATTGAGGAGGAGGCAACCATGCGTGATTCACTCCAGTCGTACATGCAGGTCGGCATCGTGCATTTCATGGCGTTCCCCGAGTGCATGAAAGGAGAGGGCCCGATCTACGACACCCTGACCAAGATCGTGGAGGACGACTTCTTTTCGGCAGTGGAGATCACGTGGATCAAGGACCCGGCGGAGCGCCAGCGGGTGAAGGCGCTCCTGGCCACCAGTCACATGACCGTGGGGTATGGAGCCCAGCCGGCCCTGCTCATGCAGAAGCTGAACCTGAACAGTTTCGATCCGGGCGAGCGGAAGCGGGCCGTGGATCAGGTCAAGGCCTGTACGGACGAAGCGACCGAGGTGGGCGCCAAGGCCATCGCGGTCCTGAGCGGCCCGGATCCCGGCGAGCGCCGCGACGAGGCCATGAAGCTCTTGATCGACTCGCTCCGTGATCTGGCGGCCTACGCAAAGGCGAGAGGCCTGCGCCTCGTCCTGGAGAGCTTCGACGCCAAGTACGACAAGAAATGCTTGATCGGTCCCCACAAGGATGCCCTGGCACTGTGCAAGGCGTTGCGCAAGGATTTCCCGGACTTCGGTATCATGGTGGACCTCAGCCACCTGCCGATCCAGGACGAGAGCCCGAAGAAGGCGCTGGGCACCCTGAAGAAGTCAAACATCGCCCACATCCACATCGGCAACAGCGTCAAGCAGGCCGGCCATCCCCTCTACGGGGACCAGCACCCCCGCTTCGGCGTTCCGGGCGGAGAGAACGACGTGCCTCAGGTGGTGGAGTTCCTGAAGACACTGTTTGAGATCGAGTATCTGGCCAGGGGGCGGCGCCCGGTGGTGGCCTTCGAGGTGAAGCCGGCGGCAGGCGAAACGTCGGGGGCGGTGATCGCCAGCGCCAAGCGGACGCTCTTGGAGGCGTGGGCCAAGTTGTGATCTGCCGGTTCCGGCGCGGCCCGGGGAGAAGGCTGGTGACACTCCCCGGGCCTTCGTTTTCTTGTCACACCTCAAATTCGCTTGCCTCCGGCTCGCGCCGTCTGGTATGTTGGCCCTCGATACTGGGAAGGACGGGCGGGCCAAGTCAAGGAAACACAAGCAGGTGAGGAGGGTGCTCTAATGAGACGCACATGGTGGATTTTCCTTTCGGCACTCCTGATTGGGGCGGTCGCCCTGCTGCCCTGTGCCTGGGCGGCGAGTCAGCCTCAGAGCGGCGGGACGTTGGTCTATGGCGCCGGCGCCGACCCGGACAGCCTGGATCCGGCCAATACCGACAGCAACCCGGGCGAGGCCGTCGGCCGGATGATGAACAACTTCCTGGTCCGGTTCGACGCGAAGCTGAACCTCTTGCCGGATCTGGCCACCAAGTGGACCCAGTCCAAGGATGGGATGACCTGGACCTTCACGCTGCGCAAGGGGGTGAAGTTCCACGATGGGACCCCGTTCAACGCCGAGGTGGTGAAGTACAACTTCGAACGGTTCCTGGGGTCGGAAAAGCCCCTCAAGGCGAGCCTCCACGACCCTATCATCAAGTCGGTGGAGGTGGTGGACGAGTACACGGTGAAGTTCAATCTGAAGGTCCCCTTCGCCTTCTTCTTGAACAATCTCGCCCACAGCGCCACGGCCATGGTCAGCCCGGCGGCCCACAAGAAGTGGGGGAAGGACCTGACGCTCCACCCGGTGGGGACCGGACCGTTCAAGTTCGTGGAGTGGGTCCGGGGCGATCGAGTGGTGCTGGAGCGGAACGATGAGTACTACGAGGGGAAGCCGCGATTGGACAAGATCATCGTCCGAACCGTGCGCGAGGATTCGGCGCGGGTCCTGGGGCTGGAGGCGGGGGACTACGACCTCATCGTCCGCATCCCGCCGGAAGAGGTCGGGCGGCTCATGCGGGAGGGAAGGGTCCGGGTGTATGCGGAGCAGAGCAACCGCGCCCTCTGGGTCAAGTTCAATGTGACGAAGAAACCCTTCGACGACATCCGGGTACGTCAGGCCTTGAACTACGCGGTAGACAAGGAGTCCATCGTGAGGAATATCTACCAGGGCCTCGCCGCCGTCATCCCGACCTTGGTCGGGCCCCTGAACAACGGATACGCCCCGGTGAAGGGCTACCCGTATGACCCGGCCAAGGCGAAGCAACTGCTGGCCGAGGCAGGCTATCCCACCGGCTTCAAGACCAATCTCTTTACCCCCAAGGGGCGCTACCTGAAGGATTTCGAGCTGGCCCAAGCGGTCCAGCAGCAACTCAGCGCCGTGGGGGTTGAAGCGGCATTAGAGACGTCCGATTGGGGCTCCTACCTGGCTGCCCTCCGGAAGCCGCCGGCGGAAAACAAGGCCGACATGCACCTCCTGGGCTGGTCGCCCTCCACGGCCGAAGCGCGCTGGGGGATCTACCCAATCTCGGCATGTGACCAGCTTTACCCGCGGGGCTCCAACCTCGGCTTCTATTGCAACAAGGCCCTCGACGACCTGATCGGCAAAGCCGTCGCGTCCACCACCCTGAAGGCCCGTGATCAAAACCTGCGCGAGGCGCAGGAACTTCTGGTAAAGGACCCTGCTGCCATTTACCTTCTGGCGACCAAGGAGACGGTAGGCATGTCTTTGAAGCTCCACGGGGTCATCAATTCTCCCCTGGAATTGGTGTACGTGGACAAGGACACCTGGAAGGATAGGTAACCCGGATCAACGTTCACCGTTCAAGGTTCGGGGCG
Organism: Candidatus Methylomirabilota bacterium; assembly: GCA_016209725.1. Taxonomy (GTDB): domain Bacteria; phylum Methylomirabilota; class Methylomirabilia; order Methylomirabilales; family 2-02-FULL-66-22; genus 2-02-FULL-66-22. Next base: position 8,465 of record JACQVO010000195.1, read on the forward strand.
GGGCGATGGGATCCCGGGGCGCCAGGCCCTGCGGACCTCATCGCCCTTGTCATGTGCGGATGACCCTGAACCGTGCAGGGTGAACCTCGCACCTTGCACCTCGAACCATGCTGTCATACATCCTTCACCGCATTCTCATGCTGGTCCCGGTCCTGTTCGGGGTGACCCTCGTCTCCTTCCTCCTTCTCCACATGGTGCCGGGCGACCCGGCCGAGATCCTGGCGGGGCAGGAGGCGACGAAGGAGGCCGTGGACCGCATCCGCGCTGAGTATGGGTTGGACCAGCCGCTGGCGGTCCAGTTCGTGCGCTTTGTCTGGAACGCCGTCCGAGGCGACCTCGGCATCTCCATCCAGTCCCGCCATCCCGTCGGTGAGCTGCTTTTCCAGCGGCTGCGCTTCACGCTTCAACTTTCCCTGGCCAGCATCCTGGTGGCCTCGGCCATGGGCCTCGTGGCAGGGATCATCTCCTCCACGCGGCAATACTCGATCTTCGATAACGCGAGCATGCTCGGGGCTCTCTTCGGCATCTCTATGCCCATCTTCTGGCTGGGCCTGTTGCTTATCCTCATCTTTGCCGTCAGGCTCCATTGGCTTCCGTCGGGCGGCACTGGGACGCTGCGCCACTTCATCCTGCCCGCCATCGCCCTGGGCAGCGCTTCGGCGGCCGTCATCGCCAGGATGACGCGGGCCTCCATGCTGGAGGTGACGCGCCAGGATTACATCCGGACCGCGCGGGCCACGGGGTACCGGGAGCGGGTGGTGATCTTCCGCCACGCCCTGAAGAACGCCATGATCCCCGTCCTGACCGTGTTCGGGCTGGAGTTCGGGTATATGCTGGGCGGTGCCGTCTTGACGGAGACGGTCTTCTCCCTCCCGGGCATCGGGCGGCTGCTGGTGGAAGGGATCTTTGCCCGGGATTACCCGGTGGTCCAGGGAGCCATGATCCTGGTGGCCACGACCTTCGTTTTGGTGAATCTGCTGACGGATGTGGCGTACGCGTTCTTCGATCCGCGGATACGATACGAGTGAACAGTGAGAAAGTGAGAGAGTGAGAAAGTGAGAGGGGAAGAGAGTGAAGCGGTCAGGCAGCCTCCGGGAACATCGCGCTTTGTGGTTGCTCTTCCCTTCTCACTCTCTCACCCTCTTACTCTCTCACCGAAATAAACAATGGCCGTTCAGGCAACCGAAACATTACAAGAACGCCAGGAGCGGGTTGCCGCCGGAGGCGAGCTGGCCGACCTCTGGCGGCGTCTGCGCCGCAATCGGGCAGCGGTTG
>JACQVO010000020.1 GCA_016209725.1 Candidatus Methylomirabilota bacterium
ACTTGCAAGTACAAACCGTGAGACGCGGGAGCAGCTCAACATTTCTCGATTCAGGGGTATCGGCGAAATAGAGTTTACCCGGATTTCGTCATCCAGCAAGGCCAAAACAACAGGCCTGTGGCTTTCGTCCTGGTTGTGGAGAGCAAGGGCAAGCACCTTAAGGGGAGTGAGGATACGAACTACAAACGATCCATTGCCGAGTACTTTGAAAAGGTGGGCCGCAGGGTCTCCTGGCAGAGGCTTGCAAAGGACTTCCAAGACGAGACCTTCCGCTTTCAGGTCTTGGACGAGGGTGAATACGAAGATCGCGATTGGCGAGCTGATCTGAAGCGGGTGCTTGAGGAACCCATCCGCTGGGAGAAGGTGAGGTAGCCCGCGCGCTGAACGGCAAACGCATCCTGTTGGGGGTCACCGGGAGCATTGCGGTGTACAAGGCGGTGGAAGTTCTCCGGGAGCTGACGAAGCACGGCGCCGAGGTCTAGATGGTGATGACGGCAGCAACTACCGCCGTCATTCCGCGGCTCATGTTTGGGACACTGGGATCGCGAGGGAATGTCCGACTTCAGACTCTTCGACCAACGTGACCCCCATCTTATGCCTCCCCGTGACGACGAGACGGCATGTACTTCGAAATCATCAGCGAGATCACCGATATCGAGGTCATCGCCAGAGGTCGAGGTATACGCGACTTGGCGCGCGTTCGCAAGAAGTACGGCCCCGGCAGTTGGCGCAAAGTCAAAGGCCGGGCAACCGTCCGAATGGAAGATGGCAGTATCCATCACGCAGAAATCCACTGGTACGAAGCACACGGCATCGGCCGGAAGCGCTTCAAAATCAAGCGGACTCTGGAGTGACCCTATGAGGAAAACATTGCCTATCCGATTTGCTATCTGCCTCAAGAATAGTGGCAGCGAGGACTTGATCGTCCGGAAAGTTTATCAGGTCTTGCCGGACGAGAGGGCCGAGAAACAGAGGCTCTTGCGCGTCATCGACGAATCAGGCGAGGATTACCTGTATCCCAGCGGCTATTTCTTCTTCCTTGAGTTGCCGCAGAAGGTCGAGCGTGCGTTACGTCAGAAGGATTCTGCCGCCGCATAGACGTCCGACCACGTACGGCGTACCCCCGACCGCTGCCAACAGGGCGTCGGGTGACGATATGCTTTGACCGATGCCCGGTCATCATACACTGGTGAGTGTCGGGTGAGCGGATTGCGCAAGCAGACCCCGATCGGGGGCATCACAACCGCGCAGAGCGAGAAGCAGGACAAAGGAGATGCGCAAATGATGCGGGCGCGGGCACGGCGGCGGCATCATGTGAGCCGGATCAAACGCCGTGTGCGGCGATACTACGGCGGCTACGCCAAGGACAAGCCGCGACACCTGGGCCGAATCGCCCGTACCCGCCAGCTCTGCTCCTGCTGGATGTGCGGGAATCCGCGCCGGTACTTGGGGGAGCGTTCACTTCAGGAACGCCGGGCGTTCCAGCCGGTTGAATCCTGGTAGGGGAATCCTGTCCGCGGCCATCTCTTGGTCATTGTGTGCTATGATTCGCCAAATCTTCCAGACCCATCACAGGGTCATTCTGGAGGCATGGCATGAACAGTGCGTCTACCAGCGATCCCCGTATTCAGGACGTGCGCGTCACCGAGGACGAGATCATTGCGTATCTGGCGGACGGCCGGGTTATCAGTGTGCCGCTCGCTTGGTCGTGGCGATTGTCCGAAGCGACGCCGGCGCAGCGCGCACACTTCCGCCTCATTGGCAGCGGTCAGGGAGTGCACTGGCCCGAGATCGACGAGGACATCAGTGTGGAGGGGATGCTTCATGGTGTCCCGGCACGTCGCCCGAAATCCAGTTCCGCAGGAGGCAAGGTCCGCCCCGCACACTCCCAGGCGCCGCCTCAGCGGATGCAGCCGACATGGAAAAGAGCCGCCCGCACCTGATGCCCGGTATCCGACAGTGTGGTAAACAAGAGGTGGAATGGTGGGACGGGTTGTGCCGTGGTCGGATCCCAGGAACGTACCCGCACTGAGGAATGAGTCTGCGGCCGTTATCGGGCGGCGTGGAGAGGGGAGGTGATCTCGTGCTGAACGGCAAACGCATCCTGCTCGGGGTGACGGGGAGCATCGCGGCGTACAAGGCGGTGGAGCTCACCCGGGAGCTGGTGAAGCGCGGCGCCGAGGTCCAGGTGGTGATGACCCAGGCGGCCATCCGCTTCGTCACGCCGTTGACGTTCGAGACGCTCTCCAGGCAGCCGGTCCTCCTGGACATGTTTACGCTGGCCTACGGGTCACAGATCGGTCACATCGAGGCCACGGCGCGCGCGGACCTGTTCGTCGTCGCGCCGGCCACGGCCCACACCATCGCCCGGCTGGCCCATGGGCTGGCCGATGACTTCCTCAGCAACATCTACCTCGCCAGCCGCTGCCCCGTCCTGGTGGCGCCCGCCATGGACAGCGACATGTATCAGCATGCCGTCGTCCAGGAGAATCTGGCCCGCCTGCGCGAGCGGGGCGTCCACATCGTGGGGCCGGCCAGCGGGGAGCTGGCCTCGGGCCTCATCGGGCCGGGACGCCTGGTGGAGCCGGAGGAGATCCTCGAGGCCATCGAGCGGCTGCTCGAACCCTCCGGGGATCTCGCCGGAGAAGTGGTCCTGGTCACGGCGGGACCCACGCGGGAGCCGCTGGATCCGGTCCGGTATCTCTCCAATCGGTCCTCGGGGAAGATGGGTTACGCCATCGCCGAGGCCGCCGGGCAGCGGGGGGGCCGGGTGATCCTGATCAGCGGCCCCACAGCCCTGTTCGCGCCGCGAGAGGCGGAAGTCATACGCGTCGAAACGGCCCAGGAGATGCACGACGCGGTCCTGGCGAAGCTGGATGCCGCCACGGTGGTGATCAAGGCGGCCGCCGTGGCGGACTACCGGCCGAAGCGGGCGGCCACTCGGAAGCTCAAGAAGGACGAGACGGTCCCCGAGGTGACCCTGGAGTCCACCCCGGACATCCTGGCCGAGGTCGGCAGGAGGAAGGGGCGGCGGATCCTGGTGGGCTTCGCCGCCGAGACGGAAGACCTGGTGGTCAATGCCAGGAAGAAGCTCCAGCGCAAGAACCTGGACCTGATGGTGGCGAATGATATCAGCCAGCCCGGGGCGGGCTTCGACGCCGACACCAACGTGGTGAAGATCCTGGATGCCCAGGGGGGTGTCGAGGAGCTGCCCCTGCAAGCAAAGCGGTCGGTGGCCGACAGGATTCTCGATCGGGTGGTGGAGCTGCTGAAGCGGCGGGACTGAGAACCGGAAACTGGAAGACGGAAACTGGAAACTGGGAAACGGAAACTGGAAAACGGAAATCGGAAACTGGTAAAGCTTGGCTGCCGCCAGTGTCCAGCTTCCAGCGTCCAGTTTCCCGGGAGTTGAGGTGTTGAGAGATCCCCGCACGGCCCTGCGCGAGATCGTGGGTGAGGTCCGGGCGTATCTCGAAGCGCAACGGGAGCTGGGTCTGGAGTACACGGACGTCCGGTGGCCGGAGCCGCCGGTCCCGGTCCGCCCTCCCAGCTTGAGCGAGGTGCGGGAGGAGCTGGGAGACTGCACCCGCTGCAAGCTGCACCGCCACCGGACCCAGATCGTCTTCGGCGTGGGGAATGCGAAAGCCCGTCTGGTCTTCGTGGGCGAGGCGCCCGGCGCCGACGAGGATGCGCAGGGCGAGCCGTTCGTGGGCCGCGCCGGGCAGCTCCTTACCAAGATCATCCAGGCCATGGGGATGCAGCGGGAAGACGTCTACATCTGCAACATCATCAAGTGCCGCCCGCCCAGCAACCGGACGCCCGAGAGCGACGAGATCCTGGCCTGCCAGCCCTTCCTCCTGAAGCAGCTCCAAGCGATCGGCCCGCAGTTCATCTGCGCCCTGGGGGGTCCCGCAACACAAACGCTCCTCAAGACCAAGGAGCCCATTTCCCGCCTGCGTGGGAAGTTCTATGACTTCCACGGGATCCCCCTCCTGCCCACCTACCACCCGGCGTTCCTGCTGCGCAATCCCTACGAGAAGAAGACCGTATGGGACGACATGAAGCTTCTCCTGCGGGAGATGGAGCGCGCCGGGCCCCGAAACTAGCGTACTGTCTCAGAAATCGCCTTACAGGGGACCCGTTCGGGCTGAGCTTGTCGAAGCCCGGAATTCCCACCCTTCGACAGGCTCAGGGTGAACGGAATTGTAGGGGAACTTGAGAAGCAGCAGACTAGGCACGCAGGCGATTGCGGGCCACGGGCGTTTGGAACTCCTGAGTGCCGAATCGCCGGATTGCCTGATTTCCGGATAACCCGGATGGGATGATGACGAGCACCACGCCCGCCTACGTTGACGTGGTTTTTCCCACGTCGGTGGAGACGCCCCTCACGTACCGCGTGCCGGAGGAGTGGCGGACCCTGGCGACTCCGGGAAAGCGCGCCCTGGTTCCCCTGGGCAGGCGCCCGGTGACCGGGTACCTGGTGGGCACGCGGGACCGCCCGCCGGTTTCGGCTACGAAGGACCTGCACGAGATCCTGGATGCCGAACCCCTCCTGGATAGACACCTCCTCGAACTCACCCGCTGGGTGGCGGAATACTACGTCTGCTCCTGGGGGGAGGTGATCCGCACCGCATTGCCCCCCGGGATTGACAGTCTCACGCGCCAGGTCGTCCGGGTGACGGAGGCGGGCGCGGCTGCCATGGATGGAGGCAGCCTTCTGCGCCCCGGCGAGCGGGAACTTGTGGCCTTCCTCCGGGTCCGAAAGGATGCGCCGCTCACGGCGCTCGCGCGGCGCTGGCGGCGGGCACGGGGGCTGGTCCACGGTTTGGCGCGCCGCGGCCTGGTGGAGATCACGGGCGAGGTGCGGCCACCGCGCATCCGCCCGCTGACCGTGGCGTACTGCGCCCTTGCCCCGGCCGTGGACGCCGAAGCTACTCCGCTGCCGGCGCGAGCCACGAAGCAACGGGCGATCCTGCGGACGCTGGCTTCCGCCAAAGGCGGACTGCCCCGGACCGATGCCGCGGCCGGCAATCCCGCCGCCCTCGCCGCCCTCATCCGCCAGGGCCTGGTGCAGGTGCGCGAGGTGGAGGTCACCCGCGATCCCTTCGCCAGCACAGTCGGCCAAGAGCCATCGGATCTCCCTCGCGAGCTCACCGTGGCCCAAGCGGAGGCGGTCGCGCCGGTCCGGGCCGCCCTCAGCGAGCGCCGATTCCTCCCCGTCCTGCTTCACGGGGTCACCGGCTCGGGCAAGACCGAGGTGTATCTCCAGGCGATCGCGATCGCTCTGGCGCAGGCGCGCCAGGCCCTGGTCCTGGTGCCGGAGATCGCCCTCACCCCGCTCACCATGCGGCGCTTCCTGGCGCGGTTCGGCGGCCGGGTGGCGCTCCTGCACAGCGGCCTGCGGGGCGGGGAGCGCTACGACGCCTGGCGGCGAATCCGACGCGGTGAGGTGGACATCGTCGTGGGCGCCCGCTCCGCCGTCTTCGCGCCGCTGCCCCGCCTGGGCATCGTCGTGGTGGACGAGGAGCACGATCCCTCTTACAAGCAGGAGGAGGTGCCGCGCTACCACGGGCGGGATGTGGCCATCATGCGGGCCAAGCTGCTCCGCGCGCCGGTGATCCTCGGCTCGGCCACCCCATCGCTGGAGAGCTTTCAACGGGCGCAGACAGGGCGATACCGGATGGTCCGGCTGCCGACGCGGATCGAGGCGCGACCCCTCCCCCGGGTGGAGGTGGTGGACCTGCGCCGCGTGGAGGGGGGGGACCGGCTGCTCTCGCCGCCGTTATGCGCGGCCCTGGCCGAGTGTCTGAAGCGGGGGGAGCAAGCCCTGCTCTTTCTCAATCGCCGGGGATTCTCGACGCTGCTCCTGTGCCAGGAGTGTGGGGCCGTGGCGGGCTGCCCCCACTGCAGCGTCTCTCTCACCTACCACGCGGGGCGCGGGCGGTTGCGCTGCCACACCTGCGACTTCGAGCGGCGACCCCCGGAGCGATGCCCCCAGTGCCAGGGGAGCCGGTTGCGCTATCTCGGCTTCGGCACGCAGCAACTCGAGGCGGCCGTCCGAGAGCGCTTTCCCCGGGCGCGGGTCGCCCGCATGGACCGGGACGCCGCTGGGACCTGGCAGGCGGCGGACCGCATCCTGGCGGGGCTGGAGCAGGGCGCAATCGATGTCCTGGTGGGGACCCAGATGATCGGGAAGGGGCACGATGTCCCCAACGTCACCCTGGTGGGGGTGGTGTCGGCCGACATGGCGCTGCACCTCCCGGACTTCCGGGCGGGGGAGCGCGCCTTCGCCCTGCTGACGCAGGTGGTGGGCCGCGCCGGCCGCGGAGACCGCCCCGGCCTGGCCCTCATCCAGACCTTCAACCCGGACCATTACATCCTGCGTGCGGTGCAGGCGCAGGATTACGGGACCCTGTGGGAGGCGGAGAGCGGCCTCCGCCGCGAGCTGGGGCTGCCTCCATTCGCCCGGGCGGTCCTGGCGATGGTCAGCAGCCCGGAGGCTTCCGCGGCCCAGCGGGCGGCGGCGGAACTGGCACGCCTCCTCCTCGAGACAGGGGTGCGCGCCGGCGCGCTGAGTGGCCCGGCCCCCGCCCCGCTCTACCGCGTCCGCGGACGCCACCGGTGGCATGTGCTGGTGCGCGGGAGCGAGGCCGGCGGCCTGCACACCAAGGTCCGCGAGGCCGCGAGGCGGCTCCGCGCATCCCCGCTTTCGCGGGGCGTCCGCCTGGATCTGGACGTGGATCCGGCCTCCCTGTGCTGACCTGCGGGACGGTCACTGCCCGCGGATTGGCTGGCCTCCGGGCGTCCACCGCCTTTCCTGTGGGTCAGCCAACCGGGAATTCGGTTGACTTCGGGTCCTCGGTTGGTATATTTGCCGACACCCGGGCATGCGTTACGCGATAGTTCCGGGCGGAAGGTGGTCTCATGGTTAGGGAAGGGGAGGCATCGGGGGCAAGTCCTGCTGTCTCCGGATCGACGGTTCTGAAAGTCCTGGAGGATCTTTTGGTCACCCTGCGCCGATCCTCGAAGGACCTCGCCTTCTATCCTCCAGAGCATCCCATGCTCAAGCGCTCGATGGAGCGGGCGGTGAGCCAGCTCCATGCCGCCGTAGGCATCCGCGCGCCGTTGGCGATCGCCGTGAGCCGTGGCGGCTTCACCTTTGACGGCCAACCCATCGGCCGGGAGAACCAGCAACTTGGCGCCATGGCGGGCGAGCTCTTCGTGAGGCGGATCCAGCAGCTCTTCTTTGCGCGCGACATCGACGCCGAAGAACTGGCCGCCTTCCTGCGAATGATCACCAGTGATCCGAAACATCTCCTCCAGCAGGGGGGGCCGGCAAAAGTGCTGGGAGGGCACGCCGTTCACCGGATCCAGGTGAACGAGTTCGACTTCCGGCGTCACGGTGAGACGAGCAGTCCGGCGGAGCAGACGTCCGCTTCCGCCGGAAAGGGACAGGGGACCGGCGCCGGGGGGAGCGGCACCGGGACAGCCAAATCGGGCGCCGCGGGCGAGGCGGCGGGGGGGGCGTCCAGGATTGCCTCGCTGTCCCAAGGAGCAGTGCTTCAGGACGCCAGGGCTCCAGGGCTCACGGCGGGAGGTCGCGAGACTGTCGGTGGTGCCGTCAAACAGCCGGGGCAGCCAGGGGCCACCTCAACGGCGGCTGGAAAACCTCCTTCTCCGGGGACGGCCCCGTCGGCAGCGGCGCCCCAGAGTGAGCAGACGGTTGAGGCGCTCGTCCAACGCCTGGAACAGGAGGCCGTCTCAGGCAGGCCTGCAGGATACGAATGGGCGGCCTCACGGCTGGAGGCGGTGGCAGGCCGGGCGGTCCGGGACGAGAAGCTGAAGGATGTGCTGGCGAGCCTCCAGGTCTTCCTCCGGCACCAGCAGGCCGCCGATTTCAAGGCGCCAATGCGAGAGCGGGCTGCGCGGGCGGTGGAGTCGATCGCTGCCGGCGATACGGTGCCCTATCTGGTCCGGCACCTGGGCGCGCCGACAGGAGGAGTCTCGACGGAGGATTTCTCGGCGGTCCTGGTCAGCTTGGGGTCCCGCGTGGTCCCACCCCTCATGGACCGGCTGGCCACGGGGGATCAGAAGGGGATTCGAGAGCATCTCGCTCCGATCCTGCTGCGGCTCATGGAGACGGCCCAATCCGAGGTGGCCCAGGCCCTGCAGGAGATGGGAGAAGAACGAGCGGTCCTCTTGGCCTCGATTTTCGGCGAGATCGGCGGTGAGGGCTGCGTGACACTGCTGGCTTGGCTCTTCCGGCACCGGGACGCCCGGGTCCGCCTCGAGGCGGTCCGTCGCCTGGGGCGGATCGGGGGAGCGTCAACCCATCGCCCCCTCCTGCAGGCGCTGCGGGATTCCGACCCGGCCGTGCTGGAATTGGCCGTGGGGCTGGTGGGGAAAGGGCGGATGAGGTTGGCCACGCCGACGCTCCTCCGGCTCGCGGGGCAGCGGGCCCTGGCGGGCAAGCCCTTTGCGGTACGGAAAGCCGCTGTAGCGGCTCTGGGGGCCATGGGGGAACCGGGATCCGTCCCGACGCTGACCGGGCTGCTCCGCACGCGGACATGGTTCAGGCAGGCGGCAGGGGAGGAACTCCGCCTGGCGGCGGCACTGGCCCTGCTGGAGATGGGGCGCCCCGAGGCCCGCGAGGTGGTGGAGGCCGGCGCGGACTCGCGCAGGGCGGATGTCCGCCGGGCATGCGATGGGGCGCTGCGGCGGGTCGCCGAATCCTCTCCCGCCACGGAGTAACGCCTTGACCGGGCCCGATCCATGGCCCTCGTTCCTTTCGGCCGCCGCTGTTTGGACGTAACCACAGGACTCGCCCATGGATGCCCTGTTTGTCCTGGAATCTCTGCTCCGAAATCTTCAGGCGGCGGTGAAGAGCATCGGTCTGTATCCGCCCACCCACCCGACTGCCGCGCGATTCCTAACCCGGATTGCGGAGGACCTGGAGACAGTCCTGAGCGAGCAGGAGTCCCTGGTGCTCGGCGTGGTGGACCATGCGCTGGTCGCGCTGGGTCTCCCCTTCACGGGCACGGAGGCGATCGCCCTGGCGTTCGCGCAACGATTGGAAGAGCGCGGGATCGGGAGCGTCGAATTCCTCCGGGGCTGCCAGCCGGAGGACGTGTCCCAGTGCCTCCAGGTTCTGGCCCTGTCGCCCGAGGCCTTCGGGGGTCTGGGCCGCCTCGAGGACATCTTGGCCCAACGGGGAGTCCAGGCCATCCGGCTCTCTCAGCAGGCTCCGACCTGGGGCGAGGAGAGGCCGGTGGAGGCGGACGACTGGGTCGCCCAAGGCAAAGACGAGTTGGAGTGGGCCACCCTGGGCCGCTGTCTCAAGGTCTACCGCGAGGCCGTCGGGTCCGCCAAGCGGATCCTCACCGAGGCGCGGATGGGGAAAATCCCGTCACTGGCCGAGGCCCAGGCGACGGTCGCGGGGATGGTGGACGGGGTGCTGCAGGACCAGAACGTCATGCTGGCCCTCACCATGATCAAGAGCTATGACGAGTACCTGTTCAATCACTCGGTGAACGTGGGTGTCCTGTGCATCGCCATGGCCCAGAGCCTTGGATTGGACAGCGAGACGATCCGGGAGGTGGGTCTGGGTGCCCTGCTCCACGATATCGGGAAGGTGAACTGGCCGGAAACCCTGTACCAGAAGCCGCGCGGGCTCAGCGATGAGGAATGGGCTCTCGTCCAGCGCCATCCCCTGGACGGGGCCGAGATCGTCGAGAAGATGGGGAGCGTGAGCCCGACGACCCTCGAGGTGGTTCTGGAGCATCACCTGCGCTACGACCGCAAGGGGTACCCCATCGTGGACCCGGACAAGGAGCCGGGCTTCTTCGGGATGATTGCGCAGATGGCGGATACGTACGACGCCATCACCACGACGCGGGTCTACCAGAACGCCGCCGAGCCTTCCGGGGCTGTGGGGCGGATGCAGGCCCTGGCAGGGACGGTCTTCGATCCCAAGCTCATTGAGGCGTTCGTCCGGATGGTCGGGATCTACCCGGTGGGAAGCCTCGTCCGGTTGAGTTCTGGGGAGTTGGGGTTGGTGGTCAAGGCAAATCCAGCCGACAGCTCCCGTCCGCTCGTCCGTCTCCTCTTCGACCGGGCCGGACACCGGATGGCCAAGGAGCAGGAGGTAGACCTGACGGCGCGGGATCCCGAGAGCGGCCAGTTCGGGCGGACGATCATCATGGCGGTGGATCCCGCCACCAAGAACTTCGACGTGGCAAAATACCTGGAGGGGCTCGGGGGGGGAACGGGCGCCTAGCCGGTGGAGTCGCCGCTCTGTTCCAGGTGCCCCAGGGCCGTCGCCGCCCGGCGCCGTACGCCGGGATCCGGGTCGTCCAAGAGGGCGGTCAGCCCGGGGGTCGCTCTGGCATCCCCCAGCCGCTCCAGCACCTCGACCACCTTCCCCCGAAGCTCCGGATCCGGATCCTGCAGTTGGGCCAGCAGCGGTTCGGTCAGGCGCCGGTCCTCGTAGCTCCCCAGCGAATCCACGGCCACCATCCGAACGTCCTGGTTGGGGTCATCCAACATCTCCACCAATGGCCCAAGGGCGCGCGGGTCGTGCCAGACGCCCAGGAGGCGCGCGGCCGTGGCGCGAAGGTCGGGGCGCGGGTGGCGCAGCGTCTGCACGATGCCACCCAGGGCGCGTTCGTGTCGCAGCTCGGCCAGGGCGTACAGGCTGCGCACGACCGTCGCGGGATCCGGTGAGTCCAGGGCGGCCAGCACGTCGTCCAGCAGGCGGTACCCATCCAGCCGCTCCAGGCTCTCGGCGGCGGCCTGGCGGACGGCCGGGTCCTCGTCGTTCAGGCAGCGGGTCAACGCCTCCAGGACCGCCTCTGATACTTCAACCATGGATCCCTCTCGGCACCGTCTCCGGGCGTGCGGTTGAGTTGCGGCGGGAAGTGTAGTAGGATCACACCACCTCTGTCAAGGGAAGGACTGAGGAGGGGGCTGAGGACGGGGATGCGGCGATTCCGCCTGGCAGTGGCCCAGATCGCGCCGGTTCTGGGCGACGTGGACAAGAACCTCGCCATCCACGAGAAGGTGGCGCAGGAGGCCATGGCGCAGTCGGCCAACCTGCTGGTCTTTCCCGAGCTGAGCCTGACCGGCTATTTCTTGAAGGACCAGGTCACCTCCGTCGCCCTGACGGAGCAGGCGCCGGCCCTGGAGACCCTCCGACGGCTGAGCCAGCGTGTGGCCATGGTGGTCGGCTTCGTGGAAGAAGCGGCCGGCCACCGGTTTCACAACGCCGCCGTCTACCTCGAAGGCGGCGAGATCCGCCACATCCATCGCAAGGCGTACCTGCCCACCTACGGCATCTTCGACGAGCAGCGCTACCTGGCCGCCGGCGGACACATCCGGGCCTTCGACACTGCCCTGGGCCGGATGGCCATCCTGATCTGCGAGGACCTGTGGCATCCGGCCGCCGCCGGGATTGCCGCCTGGGACGGCGCCGAGATCATCCTCTGTCCATCGGCCAGCCCGGGCCGGGGCCTGGGCCAGGCGGAGCCCTTCCAGAACACGGGCACGTGGGAGCGGGTGATCCGCGCCTACGGGGACCTGTTCACCTGCTTCGTGGTGTATGCCAACCGCGTCGGCTACGAGGACGGGGCCTGCTTCTGGGGAGGATCGGAGGTGGTCGGGCCCACAGGGCAATCACTGGCCAAGGCCCGCTACCTGGAAGAAACCCTGCTGGCGACGGAGGTCGAGCCGGGGGCCTTGCGGCGCGCACGGGTGGCGAATCCCCTCCTGCGGGACGAGCGCCTGGAATTGACCTTGCGGGAACTCCAGCGGCTCATCCAGGGGCAGGACGCGCCCGGCGGCGGGCCTGCGGGTTAGGCCATGCGCGACCTCCGGCTCCACTGCGAGACCGCCCGCGCCATCCTCACCGGCTTCATCCACAACGAGGTCCGGAAGGCCGGATTCGAGCGGGTGGTGGTGGGCCTGTCGGGCGGGGTGGACTCGTCCCTGGCGGCGTTTCTGGCCGCGGATGCGCTGGGCCCCCGGAATGTGTGGGGCATCCTCATGCCCTACCGCTCCTCCAGCCCCGACAGCCTCGCCCACGCGACGCTGGTCGTGGAGACCCTGGACATCCACAGCCTGACGGTGGACATCACGCCCATGGTGGATGCCTACTTCGCCGGCTTCCCGGACGCGGACCACGTTCGGCGGGGGAACAAGATGGCGCGGGAGCGCATGACCATCCTCTTCGACCATTCGGCCCGCCTGGGCGGGCTGGTCCTGGGGACCAGCAACAAGACGGAGCTGCTCCTGGGCTACGGCACCCTGTACGGCGACATGGCCTCCGCCGTCAA
>JACQVO010000193.1 GCA_016209725.1 Candidatus Methylomirabilota bacterium
CTCCGTGGATCGTGCGGTGCTCGGCCGTGGTCTTGCACGAGCTGCCTCGTGGCGCGCGGACACCTCTGGAGCTGCGGTTCGTCGGGGAACTCGCGAGGAAAGTCCGTGTCCTCACACCCACCGAAAAGCACTGGCTCGAGTCCGCAGAAGTCCTTTCCCGCATGCGGGCGAGAAGGGGGTACTCGGCTAGCAAATTGAGGGATCTGGCCTTCGACACCCTGATCGCTCTCTCCGCCAGAGAAGCCGGAGCCACCCTGGTCACGTGGGACCGGGAAGACTTCGCCGAGATCGGCAAATACGTGGCGTTCCGGGCACTCTTCTGGTAACGCTCTCCGCCCGCTCCCTTTAAGGCGGGGCGCTGCCCGCCGCGTTCGACTTCACCCACGCGAGCAACATAGAGCATGGCCTCCGGCTGGGCGCCGGGCTTTTCAGGCTAGACAAGGCGGCTAATGGCCGCGAGGGGTGGCCGAGGGCTTCGGCCTGCGCAGGCAAGGCTCGTTCTTGACGCCGTGGAGGGGCGGCGTAGAGTCCCTTCCAACGGCTCCGGCTATCTCACCTTTGGGTCGGACTGCCCTCCCCCCACCTCGACTACGCACCGGACGGGCCAACCGGAGGAAAGTTTTCCTTGAACCAACGTACTTTCGCGCGCTGAGAACGCCAGGATACTTCGGAAGCAACGGACCGGTCCCCCATTAACATCCCCCATTACGGCGGCGTGACCTGGATGAAACTCAGTGACCGACCGCCCTGGCGGCCTCCGCTGCCGCGCTCGGCTCCGATTGGGGTCCCGTCAGATCGACCGTGACCCGGAGCGCCCGGAGCCCGCGCACCCCCTGCAGCGTTTCCAGTTCGAGATCCTCAAGGTCTCCGGTCAGGTGTCCGGCGACCTGCAGGTAGTCGAGGTAGTCCCGGTACTCCGCTGCCTCGTCCGGCTGGGAGTAGATGATCGCAAGCTTGCCGGGCTGGGTGATGCGCTCGGTCGTGCCCCGGATCACCGCCTTGTCGATCCGCTTCTTGATCACTTCGTAGCGCACGTTGTAGGCCCCATCGACCCCGAACCGCTTCTCGTCGGACAGGAAGCGGATCGCGAGGGGGGCGTGATGGACCAGGATCAGTTGGGTCGTCTCCAGCGCGACCGGGAGGCGGCCCAGCACGGCCTGCGTCCGGCGCGCGATGCCGCAGCTCACCAAGAGCTGCCAGAGCCGGAGGTTCTTCAGGTACAGCTCGTTGAAGCCCCCGCTCTCCATCAGGGAGGCCCCGACGTAGATGGTGTAGTCGAGCCCGTCGGTGACCTGCTTCTCGAAGTAGTGGGGGTACATGGTCTGTGCCGCCTGCTGCTCTGCATCGAGGTACGCCGAGATGGTGTCGTTGATCCGCGTCACGCTCTCCTCGTACTCCTTCCGCTGCCGGTAGATGGTGCCGGCCTGCGGGTCGAGGGCGGCCCGGTAGGCGCGGACGCGCTCACGGACGTCGGGGGCGAGCCCCTCGAGGTGGTCGAACAGCGGCTCGACATGCTGGCGCAGGAACGCGATCATCGTCAGCTCGTCGCCGGAGTTCATGGCGAGCTCCACCTGGCGGATGCGGCGGTCGATCCGGTAGCCGAGCTCGTCCAGGATCGGGAGCGCCTTGGCGTCCCGCGCCGCCTGCACCACCTCGCGGGCCAAGCGCAGGTGGGCGATCAAGTCGGCCTGGATGGCCAGGTGGCGCTGGGTCGAGGAGCCGCGGATGTCCGCCGCCCCGTAGAGGGGGTAGACGTGCGGGAACACGATCGGCTCCATCTCGGCGCTCCCGCTGCGCGTGCGGCGCTCGATGCTCCGGAGGGCCGCCTGGCGGAAGCGCCACTCCACGGACGGGTGGATGGCGGTGCAATTCGCCTTGATGAGGGCGTCCACGCGGCTGGTGAGTTCCTCGAGGCTGCGGCGCACGGCCATGGAGAAGATCGGCAGGACCTCGTGCAGCTTCAGGGTGGTCATGGCGTCGAGGTCGCCGGGGTGCGGCGAGCCGAGTTCCAGGCTGCCGATGAGCTGATCCTGGTAGTGGAGGGGCGCGACCACGACGCTCCGCACGCCGGTGGCGCGGAGCGCCTCGTCGACGGCGGTGCGCTCCGGCCAGGTTGCGAGGTCCTCGACGACCAGCGGGTGCCCCTGGGTCACGGCGCGATCGTAGATCGACCCCGCGAAGTCGTGCACGCGCCGGTGGACCGAGTCGGCGAAGATGCAACTGTGCTCGATCCGGCAGCCGGAATTGAGCGTGAACACCTGGTCACCCTGGACGGCCGCCAGCCCCAGCCGCAGGTCCGGCCGACTCAGGAGCGTGCGCAGCCCATCCTGGAGCTTCCGGAACCGCGCGGGCGAGACAATCGACTCCTTCTCGATCAGATCCCGCTTGAGCGAGGACAGGACCTCCTGGTCCGTGACGTCCGTGGCCTTCATCACGCCGAACCCCCGAATCACGAACCGCTCAGGCGGCACCACCGCCACCAGGACCTCCGGATCGGCGAGATTGGCGAGGACGCGCTTGCGCTCGTCGCCGCTCAGGGGCACGACCTCGCCGACGGCCTCGACCTCGAGGAATTGCCGATCGAACCGGATGGCGAAGTGGCGCTCGAGCCGGGTGTCGGGATCCTCTGTCGTGACGATGATCGGGTAATCGTAGCCGTGCTCGATCCCGTAGTACTTCCGGAGGATCAATCCGTACGCATTGAGGGTGCCCCCCGCCGCGAAGGTGGGCCCGTCGAGGTTGATCCGGCCACGCACCACCCCGTCGGCGTCCACGAAGATGCGCTCGAAAGCCGGGGTGGCATAGACGGTCCGAAACTGGAAGGGAAACATCACGGCGGCGTAGTCCTCCCCCCAGGACGCCGGCGGGAACACCTTGGCCATGAGCACGTCGACGAGCTCGCGGTGCCGGTCGAGCACGGAAAGGTCGTTGATGGGCGCCAGCAGATCCGGGGCCTTCCGGACTTCCTCAAGGACCTGCCGGTGGAGCGTCGCGGCAATCTGCCGATCCCCTGTGGCGGCGTTGCTCCAGGTGGCGATCAGGGGCGCCAGACTCAGCTCGCACTGGAAGGGAAACCCGGTGAAGTCGCGACTGATGGGAAAGCGCGTCTCGAATGAGACGCGGGACGGTGTCTTCATGTTTCCTCCACGGCGCAGGCGCCCGCACGGCAGTCTCGCGCGCCGGCGAGACCCTCCAGGCGGCTCGCGGTGATTCACCTACAGACAGGCTGATTATAACAAGCGTAGAGCCGAAATGTAATAGGGGACCCGGCCAACTGTGTCACTTTCCATTTAGACCCAGAGACCATCCTCCGGTCCGCGTCTCACCAACCGAGTTTTGGCCATGGAAGGACTGGGTTGCGGGTTCAGTGCAGGATGGGGGGCCGCTACGGCTGCAAGAGGGCCCGCTCTCCCTGATAGGTCAGGACCGCGCCCTCGCGGGTGATGGCCTCGAGAAGATACAACTCCTCGACCTGTTCCCCCTCCACGTACTTCCGACCGTTGATGATGACCATCCGATCCTTTGGGACCTCCGTGTACACGAAGATGTCCAGCTTCATCCTGGCCAGCGCCTCGCCCAGCGTCGGTAGACTGGGGGGAGCCATAGGGGCCGCGAGCACCGCCTGGGGTCCGTTGGGTCCTGTGCGCGGCTCCGTCTGGGGGCGCCGTGGCGGCTCGGCCGCTCCGGACACCGCTCCCGGGGAGTCCGGAGTGCGGCGGACCGGCCCGGGCTCGACGGGTCGCGGAGCGGCGGCGCCGGCCGGCTCGGATGCCTGAAGCGGGGGAGTTGCCGTCGGAAGAAGGGTCACCGCGGGTTCGCGGGGGGGTGGCCGGAGACTCTCGGGCGGACGCCCAGCGCCCGGGTCGGCTGGAGCGGATGTCACGGGGACCGAAGGCTGAGCGGCAGTCGTTTGCGGCTGTGCCGTGGCGCCCCCGGGAGCGGCTGGGCTCGCCGGGGGCGTGGCGTCCACGCCGCTACGGGGGGCCATCGCAACCTGGGGAGCCACGCTGGGTGAGGGGCGCAAGAGCCAGATCGAGAGGCTGCCGCCCGCCAGGAGCACGGCGCCGACCACCCACAGGCCGGCCCGTCGCCTTGCCCCGAGCGCCGGTGAATGCACGGTCGTCAGGGTGGGAACCCGGGTCGGGTGACGCTCCCGCTCGGCCTTCTTCAGCGCATCGAGGATGTAGGACATGGCCCCCGCCTCTCCTCAGGGCGCCCGACGCGACAGCGACGGGGTACCCGGTTCGCGCCTGGCGAGGCTGAGCTCTGCGAGCGTCTCCTGCCCGACGAGCCCGTCGGGGATCAGGGATCGGCTTCGCTGGAAGGCGAGGACGCGCCGCTTCAGTTCCTCGTCGTAGGCGTCGGGGCGCTGGCCCGTCGAGGCCTTGCCATCGAGATCGTCGAGCGTCTTCCGCAGCCACTCCACGTCCCTGTCGCGCATGCCGGGCGAGAGCAGCCGCCCGCCCAGGGGGGGCGCCTTCCACAGCACGGTGAAGGGACCATCCCACAGCCGGTCGATCTCGCCGAGGGGGAACGTGTACTCCCGCCCCCCGAGCTCCAGTGTCGCGGTTTCCTCTCCCAACGCGACCAGGGCGACGAGACGCCGCTGGCCGGCCGGAATCCGCAATTCGAGGAGAACCGGCAGATCGTAGCGGCGCACCCGGTTCCAGCTCCCGACCCGGGAGAGGCACTCGAGTCCGTCCTGGCGTCCGGAGGCGCAGCCGGGGGCGGCGCCCGTCCTCCGGTACTCCAGCCGCCAGCGGGAATACAGGCTGGCGAAAGCGGCGTTGTCGTCGCCGCTGTCGGACGGGTCGGCAAGGATCTCGGCGAGCCGGGGTGAGGCGCCGACCCGTCCGATGCCGCCGCCGGCCGCCGTCGGCGCGCCGGCATCCCGCGGGAGGGAGAACCGGCCCGGGGCCACGAGAATCGCCCCGCCGATCACGGCCGCGGCGAGGACCCCCAGTCCGAGCGTCCAAGCCAGGCGGCGGCTGGGCCATGCCCACGGAATGGCTCCCCGCACCTCCCGGCCGGCGCGGCGCACCATGGCCGCGTCCACACGGCGC
>JACQVO010000194.1 GCA_016209725.1 Candidatus Methylomirabilota bacterium
ACGCCATCCATCTTTGCCGCGGTCGGCGCAAGGGCCTGCGAATCAAGGTGATCGACTCCCAGCCGAGTCTCTTCGACCGGCTTCCATGAAAGGGAGAGCAGTATGACGCCGCGTCCAACGTCCCGCTGAGGTCCACATCGATCACCGCCTCCCATTCCTCCGCGGACATCTTCCAGATGACCGCGTCCCGGTTGATCCCTGCGCACGTCACCAGGATGTGCAGGCCGCCGAGGCGCTCCCGGACCTCGGCCACCACCTCCCGGGCCCGGACTCGATCGGCCACGTCGGCGACCAGGGACAGCGCCCGAGCTCCGTGGGCCTGGATACCTGTCAGGACCTCCTTGGCAGCCTCTCCCGCCAGGAGGTCCACGATCGCCACGTCGGCACCGTGGCGGGCGAGATCCAAAGCCACGGCCGCGCCAATGCCGCTGGTGCCTCCCGTGACCAGCGCCACCCTACCGTCCAGCTCCCCCATCATCCCTCCCCGCCGGTGACCGCCTTCTCTCCCCGGCCGCGACAGGCGCCGCTCACGCCAGAGTGGCGCCACACTTTCCGCAGAAGTCGAACTCCTCCGGAATCCCCTTAGCGCCGCACGAGGCGCACGCCCGGGTGTACGGCCCCCAGAGAAACTCGCTCGACCGTCCCTCGGCGGCCCGCTGCCGCAACTCCCGGTAGCGCGGGGCCCGCTTCTCGACGAACGCCGTCATCCCCTCGTAGGGCTCCGGCGACATGAAATGGAGGCTCAGCCAGTCGCGCGCGTGCCCCACCGTAGCATGCCAGGACAGATCCTTCCAGAAGTTGACCTGCTGCTTCGTGTAGCGTGTGCATTCCGGGAATTTGTCGATGATCTTCTGGGCGAGGTCGTCCACGGCCTTGTCCAGGTCGGCGCCCGGCACGACCCTGTTCACCAGTCCCCAATCCAGGGCTTGTCGCGCGGGGATATCGTCGCAGGTGAACAGCATCTCCCGCGCGCGGCGGTCGCCGATGTGGATCGGCAGCCACTGGGTCGCCCCTCCGGCGGCCACGCTCCCCACCCTGGTTCCCACCTGGCGGAGGGTGGCGTGCTCCGCCGCCACAGCGAGGTCGCAGGCCATGTTGAACTCGTTTCCGCCGCCAGCCACGATCCCGTTCAGGCGGGCGATGACCGGCTTTCCGCAGTTGCGGACCGCGTCAATGGCGCCCGAAAAGATGCCCATGTACTTCCAGTAGTCCCGCGGCCGCCGCGTATACACCTCGGCGTACTCCTTCACGTCGCCCCCGGTGCAAAATGCCTTGTCTCCGGCGCCGGTCAGGACGACGACGGCGACGGCATCGTCCCAGGAGGCATCCTGGAAGGCCAAGGTCATCTCCTGTAAGGTCGCCGTCGTGTACGAATTGAAGGAACGCGGCCGATTGATCGTGATGCGGGCGATCCACTCCTTCTTTCCGTACAGAATGTCTTGAAACTGATACGCCTCCGGGGATCGCGGCTGCACCGCCGCCGCTCGCCCACCCGCCGGGGGTCTGCCCTCTCCACCTGCCATAGGTCACCTCCTATCAGCCGCCGGTCTCCGCCCGCGGCTTTACCCCGTGAAGAAAGAGTTCCGTGATGCAATCCGCCAGTCCTTTCGCGTCGTCGTCGCGTCCCGGGCGATACCACGTGTACACCCAGTTGATCATCCCGAAGAGCGCCAGGGTCGTCGTGCGAAGCCGCGGAGACTCGCTATCCGATTCTCCCACAATCGCTTGAACGATCTGCTGGCAGCGAAGGTAGTACTTCCGTTTAATCTCGGCCACCCGGGCATCGAACTCCCCCGTCAGCACCCCGGCCTCGTGAGAGACGACTTTCATGGCCTCGACATGGGTGAGAAAATACTCGAAGTGAGTTAGGATAAATACCCGTAATTGCTCTTCTGGGTGTGATACGCTTTTCAGGGACCTCTGGAGGGTTTGCAGGAGGATATCGAAGCTGTGGTAGCAGACCGAGAACAGCAATTCGTCTTTGCTCCGACAGTAATAATACAGGCCGGCCACGCTCATCCCGGCTGCCTTGGCCACATCACGAATCGACGCTCGATGATAGCCTCGCTTGGCGAACACCGAGGCGGCACTCTTCACGACCGTTTCGAACCGTTCTTCGTATCTCACGTGTCCCCAGAACGCCTACCCGTTCGAGCGTTCGCTCGAAAATAAAGAAACACCATTTCTTGTACAAAGACTATCAACTCTATCCTTTACTCGTAAATGATTCCATTGCATCATTTTAGTGATCCGCACGCCTCAATTCACATCACGAGCCCATTCACCGGGGAACCAGGGGGATGGGCCTCGCCAGCATCTGCCTTATCTAAACGCTTGCGGTGACTTGGCCCCCAAGATCCCAAGGATCGTCATGATCGGGCTGGACCCGAACTTCGTCGCTCAGTGCCGGTGGTTCGAGGTCGACCATCACGGCTCCCATGCCAAAGCACTGCTGACCTTGGCGGCTGAAAGGGGATTTCAGCGTAAGCGTTATCTGGGCGGACGGCTAGCGCGACGCGGACGAGAGGAGGTGCTGGCCGAAAACGACGGTGACGGCTTCGAGGCGGCTATGGGCGCCCAGCTTGGCCAGGATGTGCTGGATGTGGTTGCGGACGGTTGTGCGGCTGATGCACAGCTTGTCGGCGATGGCCGAGGTGCTCAAGCCGCCGGCGATCAGGCGGAGCACCTCGCGCTCCCGGGTGGTCAGCGTGCCCGCAGGTCCCTTCCCTGCATCCCCCGAAGACGGCATCGGCGAAACCCCATGCACCCCGACTCCCGGTATCGGGGGCTCGGCCTCCCTCTGAGCCCACCCTGAAACCTGTCGCTCACGCGTGACGTCCCGAAACAGGTGGACGGTCCCGGCCGGCCGGTCACCGTCGGGGGAGATAATGACTGTACTGATATTGACCCAGATCTCTTGTCCGTCGTTGCGACGGGTCCGCATGTCGAAGTTGTGGATGGGCTGTTGGCTCGCGCTCAGCACCATCACCTGGCAACCGGGGTAGCACAACAGGTTTCCCGACACGTCCAGACCCCGCATCACGTCGCAGCACCGCTGTCCGAGGGCTTCCTCCGCCTCAAACCCGAGGATCCTGGTCGCGGACCGATTCCATAGGACGATGCGGCCCCCGTGGTCCACGGCGAAGACTCCGTCCTGCGTGTTGGCGAACATTCGGAGGTGCCCCCAGGCGTCGTTGTGGGGTGCATGCGCCTTGCCCATCTCTCCCCTCCCGCGTAACGCGCTGGCCATCAGCAGTGCTGTGCGCCGCGGACGTCTCGGGGCATGATCCCCGGGTTGGGTGGTCCCGAGGTCCCGATCATCTCTGCGGGTACAGGTGGTACAGGATCCAGTAAACCAGGACTCCTGTGACCGATACGTAAAGCCAAATCGGGAGCGTCCATCGGGCGAGCCGAACATGACGATCGAAGCGGCCTCGCAACGCCCAGGAAAGAGTCACCAGGGCGAGGGGCACGACGCCTGCCGCCAGGAATGTATGGGAGGTTAGGAGGGTGAAGTACATCGGGCGGATCCACCCCTGCCCCGTGAACCGCGTCATTCCTGCGTAATACCGCAGGACCAGGTAGCTGACCAAGAAAAGGCTGGAGGTGGCAAAACCCGACAGCATGCACCGTTTGTGCGCCACGACATCCTTCCGCCGGATGTGAAGGTATCCCATCACGAGCAAGACGGCACTTGTCGCGTTGAGGGCGGCGTTCAGCACTGGAAGGTATTGAACGAACGTGGACATCAGGTGCCCCGGCCCCCCGCGCCTGCAGTCTCGTATCAGAAACCACTTTCAGGCGTATCCATATCTTCGCAGGATGATGAACAAGACGGCCAGCAGGGCGAGCCCCAGATAGACCGCCAACAAGGCCCTCCCCAGGCGTCGATTCTGACGGCTCACGGTAGGTTGATCCGAACCTGACATCACGCCTCGCCCGCGTGCGGCGATTCGCACGGGAGTCGGCCCAGGCGAACCTTCACCCATGGCGTTAAGGAATGCCATTGAGGAGCTGCCGAGCCTGCCGGACATCCTTCATGACCCACTCCGCCAGGTTCCGCGGCTCCTTCTCCTCCAGCACGGCCTGAAGCTCGCGCCGGGCCTCATGGGCCCGCCCCTGCTTGATGAGCGTCTTGGCCAGACCGATGCGCATACCGGTGAACTTCGAATCATGCTGCAGTCCCTTCCGGAACATCTCCTCGGCCTTGTTCACGTCCCCACCCAAGAACCGCGGCACCTCGTACAGCACATTCCCTGCCAGGGCGTACGCGGGCGTGAACTTCGGATCCAGGTTGAATATGATGCCGATCTCTTCCTGCACCGCAGAGAGCAGGAAGAGCGACTGGACAACTCCCTTGGTCTGGCCATATCTGGCGGTGTTCGTGGCGTACCAGAAGTGGGCGGTTGGATTCTTCGGCTCCAGCTCCATGGCGCGCTTGGCCGCCTGGCGCCCCTGCTCATAGGCTGCCAGCCGTTGCGCTCCCGTCGTGGCCCGCACGTCCCCCCAGATGAAGCAGACCTGGGCCAGTGCCAGCAAGGTCTCCATGTCCCCGTCATTCTTCGTTGCCTGTTCCAGCTCCTCCCGAATCGTGTCGATTCGCGTCAGACGTTCATGGTAGCGCGTGGCGAAGGTGCGCACCTCTTCCGCAAGGGGGGATCGCGCCGCCGCCTGAAGCACGCTGGGGAGCGTCCCGAGCATGACGAGCGCCAGGAAGACAATACACCACCCGGGGCACGGCCTCGGGCCTGCTCTGAATCCAAGGCAAGAGATCATCCGATCCCCCTGTGGGCTCCAAGCTAAGGATCTCATGACGGGGTATTGATAGCGGATGATCCCCATCCTGTCCAGCAAGATTGTCGTCGGCCACTGGTGGGACGGCATCCTGGACGCCATCCAGGGGCTACTGGAACGGCCGGACGCCCCATTGAACAGCATTATACGGATCTGGGTGGGGATCAGCAACGGGGATAGCCGGCTGTGTCGGTGGAGGACCCTCCCCTCGCCGGTCAGAGGCTCCGGGAGGAAGGCCGAATTCTGTTTTCTTTGGTTCCGGCGAGGCTAGGTTGGGGACGGCCCCTCGCGGTCCGGCCGTCCGGGATCTTCCCGCTTGAGGGTCGAGGCCACGGGTGCTATAAGTGGACGCCCACACGACGCGGGGAAAGATGCGGGAGAAAAGGGAAGGGCCTTCGCGATGATCGGGGAGTGGATGCAGGCGGTCACGGGTTCCCTCTTCTGGGAGTACCGGAGTATCCTCCTGTTCGGCCTGGCAACCAATTTTTCCGTGTTCTTTCTCTCCGCGGTCCTCGCCGTGGGAATGGGTCTGGTGGCCTGTCTGGCCCGCCTCAGCCCCCTGCCCAGCCTCCGGTGGTGCGGCGCCTTCTACGCGGAGCTGTTTCGGAACACGCCGGAGTACGTGCTCCTCGTTTGGGTCCACTTCGTCCCGCCGCTGCTCCTCACGGTGCTGCTCCACACCAGGGTGAACTTCAGCCCCCTCTTCTCCGCCGTGGTCGCCCTCGGCCTGGCCTCCAGCGGCTACTTCACCGAGACGTTTCGAGCCGGGATCCTGTCCATCCCCCGCGGACACGTGGAGGCCGCCCGCTCCACGGGGCTGTCCGGCGTTCTCACCCTTCGTTGGGTGATCCTGCCCCAGGCGGTCCGGAAGATGTTGCCCGAGGCCCTGAATCAGTTCATCTCGTTGCTCAAGTCCACCACCCTGGTCTCCCTGATCGCGGTGCCGGACCTCATGTACCAGGTCGCCATGATCACCCAGGAGCAGATGCGCCCCATGCCCCTCTACTCCGGGGCGGCCATCATTTATTTCGTCATCATCCTTACGCTGTCCGCCCTCGTGAGGAAAATCAGCGAGGGCTGGCGCGCGGTCGGCCGGGTCTGAGCGGGACGTGCCCCATGGGAATGATGCAGCGGATCCTCTGGAACAATCGTCGCGAATTCCTGGAGGGGCTCCTCGTCACCGCCCAGATCTCTCTGATCGCCATCGCCGTGGCCATGGTCGGCGGCCTCGTGATCTGCCTGCTGCGGATGTACTGCCGTCCGCTGCGCTGGCTGGCGACCCTCTACATCGAGTTCTGCCGGAGTACGCCCATCTATGTCCAACTGATGTGGGTCAATTACGTCTGGCCGGAACTCTTCGGCTGGCCGCAATCCTTTTTCGCCGCCGGCTGGGCCGCCCTGGCGCTCCAGTCCAGCGGGTACTTGGCGGAGACCTTCCGCTCGGGCATCGAGGGGATAGCCCGCGGACAGCGCGAGGCCGCCCTCTCCACGGGCCTCACACCCTTCCTCACCATGCGCTGGGTGATCCTTCCCCAGGCGGTCCTGATGATGACCCCGTCCCTCATGAATCAGTTCCTGGTGGTCGTGAAGTCCTCCTGCCTGGTCTCGGTGATTGCCGTGCCCGACCTGATGTATCGGGCTCTGAGATTGACGTCCATCTGGTTCGAACCCATCGAGATTCTCTCCTTCACGGCGTTTCTCTACGTGGCGATCGTGTTTGTCCTCTCGGCGGCGATCAAGTGGTACTCCGACAGACTGCGCAGCCGGTATGCCTAGCAGGAGGGCCCCGTCGTGCCGGCTGGGGACGGGGCGTGTGAGACATCCCAAGGGGCTCGTTGAATAGGGGGGAACAGACCATGAAGACGGAGCTCACGATCACGAAGCGGACCCTGATGAAGAGCGCGCTGGGGATGGGCGGGCTCGGCCTGGCGGCCAAGCTCTTGGACGGGATGGTCTCGCCGAGGGAGGCCTCGGCCCAGCTCCTGGAGTCCGGCATCGACGAGAAGTCCGTGCTGGCACGGGTCAAGAAGGAGGGGAAGTTGAAGGTCGGCTACGCGCAGACCTTGCCCTGGTTCCACAAGGACGCCAAGACCGGCACCCTGGCGGGGATCTATTACGACGTCGCCGAGGCGCTGGGCAAGGAGCTGGAGGTCAAGACGGAATACCAGGAGGTGAGCTGGGCCGATTCCACCGTGGCGCTCCGCAAGGGGGACTTCGACGTGTTCGGCTCGTCCCTCTTCTACACCGTCCCCCGCGCCCTGGTCGTGAACTACACGGCCCCGCTGTGGCACAAGGGCCACCTGGCGGTCTGCCACAAGGACAACGCGCGCCGGTTCAAGTCCATCGCCGACTTCAACCGGCCGGATGTAACCTTCTCGATCAACGTGGGGACGCGGGAAGAGCACGTCCTCAAGATGATGTTCCCCAAGGCCAAGATCGTCACGACCTCAGGCCAGATCGTGCTGGCCGCCGAGCCCGTGCGGACCAAGAAGGCGGATCTGTGGGTCACCGGCGACCTCGACGCGCTCCTGTTCGCCAAGAAGAACAGTGCCTGGGCGCAGGTGGTGGATGCGAGCCATCCCTTCGGCCAGGGTGCCAACACCTGGGCCATCCGTTACGGCGACCCCGCCTGGAAGTTCTTCCTCGACATGTGGGTGGACAACGCGGTGTCCAGCGGGCTCGTGCAGCAGCGGTACGATCACTACTTCAAGGAGTTGCAGGCGTCGTAGCTCCCCACCCTGGCCGGAGGCGGTCCCTTAGCGAAGTTCTCTGATTCGCAGTTCCGGCGACGTATTTCGGATTTACCTGCCGTTCGCGGTGAGCCTGTCGAACCGCGAAAGGCCTCTTGCAGGACTTCAAGCAAGGGTTCGCCCTTCGACACGCTCAGGGCGAACGGGCCGAATTACATCACCGCAATAGCGAAATGCAACTAAACACCCCGTGAGGCGGGGGACCGTCTCCGAGCCAGGTCGGTCTGGCAGCAGTTCCTCACGCAAAGGACGCCCCATGGTCATCGATTGCCATACCCACGTGTTTCAGCACTGGGCGGGAGCCTGCGGGCACGAGTCGCGGGAGATCCACTGGAAATACATCCAGAAGAACGTGACCCGGCCATCCGCTCTCGTCCGGCGGGCCCGGGACGGCGCACCGAGCGACGCCGCCGCCCTGTTCCGGGCAGGCGACAACACGTGGGCGGGTCTTCGCACCGACATCCAGTTCCGCGTGGGACCCTACGGGCGGCTCGAGTACACCCTGGACGGGGACGACTACCACCTCCAGTACATGCCGGTCGGCATGGCCCAGATGGAGGCCCCGCCCGAGCTCCAGCTTGCGCAGATGTCCTACGTCGGGGTGGACCATTGCATCCTCCAGACCGGGATGAACTACGGGGTCATGAACGACTATAATGCCTTCTGCCAGCGCCAGTATCCCGACAAGTTCACCGCCCTGTTCCAGGTGGACGAGCCCATGGCGGACAGCCCCCGCTGGATGCAGGAGCTGGACCGCGCCCGGAATCACCTGGGGCTGCGCGGGATCTATTACCAGCTCGACACCTTCAGCCGGTACGCGTTCCGGTGGAGTTTTGACGATCCCCGCTTCGACGCCTTCTGGGGAACCCTGGCGTCGTTCCGCATCCCCGTCTTCTTCGAAGCGTCGTCGGTGCCCAACTACGACGAGGCGAGCTACATCGCGAACATGAAACGGCTCGACGGGCTCCTCACCCGCTTTCCCTCCATGCGCTGGCTGCTGGTGATGGGCCCCCCCGTGCAGTTCTTCGCCAAGCATGGAAAGTGGCAGTTCCCGGATGAGGTGGCCCGGACCTACGCGCGCGAGAACCTCCAGATGGAGATCATGTTCCCCATCTCCTGGGGGGGCGTGTGGGACTACCCCTATCCCGACGCGCAGGCGCTCATCAAGGACCTCCGGGACCGGTACGGCGCCGGCAAGCTTATCTGGGGGTCCGACATGCCCAACGTCGAGCGCTTCTGTACGTACCGCCAGTGCCTGGACTACGTGCGGAAGCACTGCGATTTTCTCACCGCCAACGAGAAAGACGGGATCCTCGGGAAGAACGTGGCCGAGCTCTGCGGGATCGGGCAGTCGGGCGCCTGATTCGACGCGACGGACTTCGCTTCTTCGAATCAGTAGTGTGGTGACCCCGGAATTCCTTTACTATTCCGTTCACCCTGAGTCCCGCCCCGGCGGGATCGAAG
This sequence comes from Candidatus Methylomirabilota bacterium, assembly GCA_016209725.1. Taxonomy (GTDB): domain Bacteria; phylum Methylomirabilota; class Methylomirabilia; order Methylomirabilales; family 2-02-FULL-66-22; genus 2-02-FULL-66-22. Next base: position 9,009 of record JACQVO010000194.1, read on the forward strand.
GGTGCGGAATCCGGGCTTCGACAGGCTCAGCCCGAACGGGTTCCCTGTAGAGCCATTTCTGAGTCAGGACACCAGGAGGTGGACCTTCATGAGCACGCGACCCCCGGCCGAGGTTGGCATGCATCTCGATGACGTGGATACCCCTGCTCTCCTCTTGGATCTCGACGCCTTCGAGCGCAATGTGGCGGGATTGGCGCAGGCGGTCGCCGGGATCGGTGCCGGCCTCCGCCTGCGTCCCCACGCCAAGAGCCACAAGTGCCCGGTGATCGCATTGCGCCAGATGGCGCAGGGGGCCGTGGGGGTCTGCTGCCAGAAGGTGAGCGAGGCCGAGGCCATGGTGTACGGCGGGGTCCCGGACGTCCTGGTGAGCAACGAGATCGTCGGAACGGCAAAGATCGCCCGCCTGGTCGCCCTGGCCAAGCAGGCGCGGGTGACCGTCTGCGCGGACGATGCCGGCAACGTGGCCACCCTGAGCGAGGCGGCGGCGACGTTCGGCGTGCGCCTGCCGGTCCTCGTCGAGGTCAACGTCGGGTCCGACCGCTGCGGCGTCGAGCCGGGCGAACCGCCCCTGGCCCTGGCCAGGCAGATCGCGGCGTCGCCTGGCCTGCGCTTCGCCGGCCTCCAGGCCTACTACGGTGCGGCGCAGCACATCCGCGAGTACGCAAAACGGAAAGAAGCCATCGACGCGGCCGCAGAGAAGGTTCGCCGGACCCTCGACCTCCTCCACCAGCATGAGTTGGCATGCGAGGTGATCTCGGGTGCGGGCACCGGCACCTACACGTTTGAGGCTGGCAGCGGGATTTGGAACGAGCTGCAGGCCGGCTCGTACATCTTCATGGACGCCGACTACCTGAAGAATCTAAAGGCGGACGGGACCCCCGGCGGCGACTTCGAGCCCAGCCTCTTCGTGTATGCCACGGTGATGAGCCGCCCCACCAAAGACCGGGCCATCCTGGATGCGGGGCTGAAGGCCCTCAGCGTTGATGTGGGATTTCCCTGGGTGGTCGGCATGCAGGATGTGGAGTACATCCGGGCCGCGGACGAACACGGGAGGCTCACGCTCCACGACCCGGATCGGACCCTTCCGCTGGGACAGAAGCTCCGGCTCGTCCCCGGTCATTGCGATCCCACGGTCAATCTGCACGACTGGTATGTCTGCTACCGGAATAATCGGGTTGAAGCCCTCTGGCCCATCACCGCGCGCGGCGCCGTGCTTTGAGTGCATCTCTCAAGGAGGATTCTTTCATGCGATTCCTGACGTTCGTCCGGGCCTCCGACCAGGTTCCTCGTCTTGGACTGCTGCATGGGGGAGATCGGGTGCAGGATCTGCGAGAGCAGGCTCAGCGGTCCGGGCGCTGGCTGCCCTTCGACCCGGGGGACATGATCTCCCTCATCGAGGCGGGCCAGGCCGGCCTGGACGCCGTGCGTGAGCTGGCCGGAGCAGCGGAGGGCGGCAGTCTCCCCCTCGGCAGCCTGCGGATCCTGGCGCCGATCCCCCGTCCACGCAAGAACATCTTCTGCGTCGGCTGGAACTACCTCGAGCACTTCGAAGAGGGGGAGCGGATCCGCCAGAGCGGTCAGGAGCTGCCGAGCCATCCGGTCTTCTTCTCCAAGACCCCCACGGCCGTCAGCGGCCCGCACGATCCCATCCCCTTCGATCCCGCCGTGTCCGAGAAGATTGACTGGGAGGTGGAGCTGGCGGTGGTGATCGGTGCGGCGGGCAAGAACATCCGGGAAGCGCAGGCCTTCAACCACATCTTCGGCTACACGGTCGTCAACGACGTGTCGGCCCGCGATCTCCAGCGGCAGCACGGGGGCCAGTGGCTCAAGGGAAAGAGCCTCGACGGTCACTGCCCCATGGGGCCGTGCGTCGTGACGAGGGACGAGGTGGACCCGAACAACCTCCGCGTCCTCACCCGTGTGAACGGGGTGGTCAAGCAAGACTCCAATACCAAGCACCTCTACTTCAAGATCCCGCGCCTCCTGGCAGAGTTGTCGTTGGGGATGACGTTGGAGCCCGGCGATGTCATCTCGACAGGAACCCCGCAGGGTGTGGGATTTGCCCGCACCCCTCCGGAATTCCTGAAGCCCGGGGACTTGCTGGAGACCGAGATCGAGGGGATCGGCACCCTGAAGAACCGAGTGCAGGGGGCCTGAGAGGGACGGGAGAGGTTCCTCGCTCCGACGATGGACGATAAGAAACCGTTCATCCTCTCGCGGAGACGAATCATGCGAACCCGCACGCTCGGAAGGAACGGCCCCGCCCTCTCCCTGATCGGCCTCGGCTGTATGGGCATGTCGGACTTCTACGGTCCGGCCGATACGGTAGAGAACATCGCAACCATCCAGGCGGCGCTGGAAGCCGGGATCACCCTGCTCGACACCGGCGACTTCTACGGCATGGGCCGGAACGAACTGCTGCTGCGCGAGGCGCTCAAGGGCGGGAAGCGCGACCGGGTCTTCCTCCAGGTGAAGTTCGGCGCGCAGCGAGATCCGGCCGGCGCCTTCATCGGCTTCGACGCGCGGCCGATGACCGTGAAGACGGCTCTGGCCTACACGCTGGTGCGGCTCGGGACGGACTACGTGGATCTCTACCAGCCGGCGCGCCTGGATCCCGCGGTCCCCATCGAGGACACGGTCGGCACCATCGCCGATCTCGCGCGCGCCGGCCAGGTGCGCCACATCGGCCTCTCCGAGATGGGCGCGGCCACCATCCGCCAGGCCCACGCGGTGCATCCGATCGCCGCGGTGCAGATCGAGTACTCGCTGATGAGCCGCGGCATCGAGGCGGAGATCCTGCCGGCCGTGCGCGACCTGGGCATCGGCGTCACGGCGTACGGCGTGCTCTCGCGCGGATTGCTGGGCAGCCGGCGCAGGCAGCCGCCGGGCGCCAACGACTTCCGCGCCCACTTCCCGCGCTTCCAGGGCGAGAACCTGGGGCGGAACCTCGAGCTGGTGGAGGCGCTGCGCCTGATCGCGCGGGACAAGGGGGCGACCCCGGCGCAGCTCGCGATCGCCTGGGTACTGTCGCGCGGGACCGACATCCTTCCGCTGATCGGGGCCCGGACACGAGAGCAGCTCAACGAAACGCTCGCCGCCCTCGACCTCACGTTGACGGAGGATGAGCTGGACCGAATTGCCAGTGCCGTGCCCGCCGACCTGGTCGCCGGCACCCGCTACGGCCCCGCGCAGATGGCCATGCTGGACAGCGAGCGGCCCATGCGGAAATGAGCGCGCGAGGGACCTTGAGGCAATACACCGAAAACCCGGCCCGGTCCCCCGTTACTGACTTGTCCCGGTCGCTCTGCCTTCTGGCAGGGTGGATGAATTCCACCTATAATGCAACGTCCCCTTGTACGTCCGAGGTGTTCCTTTCAGAACCAACGTCCACTTTTAGTCGTGTTCGCGTGTGGCGGGCGATCCCAGTAATCCGGAGAACTCCAGTACCCGACTTGACATCTGCTGTGCGCGCAAGGCCAGAATGGATCGAGCGGACTCGACCGGCCACGCGCGCCGCCAGCGGCAGATCTCCCGCTGCATCTCGGCCAACTCGACCGTCGCGCCCTCGCCGCTCCATTCCATCATCCAAGCAATCTCGCGCATCAGGTCTACGACGGCCTCGTCGCTCCGCCGCATCCCGACCCACTGGCCAAGGCGGAGCAGGTTGGAGGCCAGGTTTCCCATCCGCACCGCAGGCATATCCCGCAAGTATCGGTCTCGCAGTCTCACCATGTCTCGCATCGCAATCATCCTTCCAGCAGCCGCCGCACAACGGCTTCGATCCATTTTCGCAGCCGATGGTCCTGGACCTCCATGCTCATGTTGCCCTGGCGAGGACGGATATTGATCAGGGCACCGAACGCGACCGTCCGGGAGTGAGGAACTGGCCGACCGCCTTTTCCCCCTCCAGGCCAAGACGTAACGCCCGGATCTTGCGCCGGTACCGGATGACCCTAAAGATACAGTAACCGGCGAACAGGATCGCGAAAACGGTCATCGGAATTGGCTGGGGTGGATACGGCCTGAACCACCGCACCCATTCGGCGAACGCCAACACGAGCATCAGAGTGCCACCGAGCAGATACGACAGGATCTTGTCATCCACCAGGCTATCAATCTCCTGTTGCACCGACTCGCCGGGGCTGTGTAGCGGCTTGCGTTTCACCGGAGAGCGTTTCGCAGCTTTCCTTGTGAAGCCCATTGCTCAATGAGTCCTTCGCGACGGTGCCCGATGCGCTCACGTCCTAGTGGAGTGAGGCGCGATTGAGCCGCTAGCTGCTGCGGTTCCTGCGGTTCTGGTGAATCCGGTCGATGTGGGCCGTGGCCGACGTCAGGGCGGAGTCGTTTGACAGATGCTCTCCCGCTGCCCGGCCTTGTTGAGGTGTGCGGCCGGGCTCCCCGCCCTCCGACGCGGGGACCTCCACCAGCGCGACGCGCCAGGTCGCGGCCCGGACCTCCTCCGTGAAGATGCTGAATCCGCGGTAGAGCTCAATCTTCTTCAGGGTCACGGGTCACCCTCACTCCGTCAACGATAGTAAGCCGGGTACAAATTGTCCCTGATATAGGCTTTCCTCGGTCACGCCACTGCCCAGGCCTCAGAGAGAACCTCGGCCTGCTCCAGAACTGTCTGGGTAGCCTTCTCTTGCTTGTCCGGGGGATAGCCGTACTTTCGGAGGATCCGTTTGACGACCACGCGGAGGTTCGCACGGACGTTTTCGCGGACCGTCCAATCAATGGTCACGTTCTTCCGGACGGATGCCACCAGCTCCTGGGCGATCTTCTTGAGCGTGGGCTCGCCCAGCACTCGAACCGCGCTGTCGTTGGTCTCCAGGGCGTCGTAGAAGGCTTTCTCGTCGCTGCTGAGACCCAACTCTTCGCCACGGGCATCCGCCTCCCGCATCCCCTTGGCCAGGGCGATCAGCTC
>JACQVO010000199.1 GCA_016209725.1 Candidatus Methylomirabilota bacterium
CCGTGCCGCCTCCTCGTCCACGGGGGTGCGCCTGTCCCCGACCCACTTCCGGAGATGGGCGATCCGATTCAGGGAGGCTGCCAATCGGGCCTCGGACAGCCGGCGGGTCCGCAAGGCAGCATCCACGGCGGCCATGGCCGCTTCCTGGCGGGCGGCGTCTTGACAGATGAGGATCAGGTCGCCCCCGGCCTCCAGAAAGCGGACCGCGGCCTCGCCGACGTCATAGCGGTCCGCCACGGCGGACATCTCCATGTCGTCGCTTGCCACCACGCCGTCGTACCCCAACTCCTCCCGCAGGATCCCGGTGATGACAGTCGGTGACAGGCTGCTGGGCGACTCGGGGTCCAGCGCCGGGCAGAAGAGGTGGGCCACCATCACTAGGGGAACGCCAGCCAGGATCGCCCGGCGAAAGGGCAGAAACTCCACTGCACGCCAGCGTGCGGCGGATTGGAGGCACTCCGGCAGCGTCAGGTGGGAATCCGCACTTGTGTCGCCGTGGCCCGGGAAGTGCTTCGCCGTGGCGACGATGCCGGCCTCGGCCAGGCCCCGGATGACAGCCGCGCCATGGCGGGCCACGCGATCCGGGTCCTGTCCGAAGGCGCGATCCCCGATGACCGGGTTGGCGGGATTGGTGTGGACGTCCAGGACGGGCGCGAGGTTCCAGGTGAATCCCACGGCTTTCAGCTCCCGCCCCACGGCGCGGGCTAGATCCGCGGTCAGCGCCTCGTCGTCCACAACCCCTAGGGTGGCCGCGGCCGGCGGGGCCAGGAACGGCGCGGGAAGTCGGGTGACCCGGCCCCCCTCCTGATCCACGCCCAGAAGCAGGGGGGCCGATGCAGCGGCATGCAATTGCTGTGTGATCCGACAGATCTGGGGGAGATCCTGGAGGTTGCGTCGGAAGAGGACGATGCCGCCGAGGCCTGCCTCCAGCAGGCGCCGGACATGGTCGGGGACGCCGATCCCGTCAAAGCCGAGGCAGAAGAGCGCCGGGGTCGGGGAGGATCTCATTGACCCTCTCTGGCCCCCTCGTCGCCAATCCGGAAGGCCGTCCGGTACTCCACCAGGTCCTCCGCCCGGACGTCGGGCCACGTCCGGATCTCCCGGTAGAGGCCCCGGGGGTCCCTGGTGAGGCGGTCGCTGACGGCCTGGGCGGCTCCCGTCAGGCCCGCCACGCGACGATCGATGACGCCATGGATGAGGGGGGCCAGGACCTTCAGGATCCCGTGCACCACGACATTGTCCAGCCGGATGAAGAGCTGCGGGTCCACCTCCACGTAGGGCTCGTTGCCCTCCCACCGCTCCCGGTACTCCAGGGTGAACACCATGCTGCCCGACAGCTTCAAGATGTGCGCCAGGGACCGGAATTCGCCCTCGACAAAGTAGATCCGGCGCTCCGCCCCTCGCGCGATCAGCCGGACGCTGCCCCGCAACGCCCCCTGGTCCTCCACAGTATACGTCCCGTTACCCCTGTCGGTGACGCGATAGCGCTCCAGCGCCTGGTGGAGATGCCTGGCCAGGGTGGCAGCCAGGGGGGGCCGGTCCATGACCCATTCCGTCGTCTTGGTGGTGCCGATGAAGCGGACCGTCTTCAACTGGCGCGCGAGGGTGTAGCCCTCGACGACCGCCCGGGTGGCCGCATCGTTGACGGGCAGACCGATGAGCGTGGACGCCCCGGGCGCCTGGGCAACCGCCACGAGGAGGAATCCGAGGACGATAGCCCAGAGCGTGGTCTCCCTCCACCCGGAGGTCAGCCGGGGGCGGGGGCGCTTTCCCGTGGCTTTCATTGACAGGCGCATACCGGACACACTATAAGGGACCGCAATCGTGCCAGCGTCGGCACGGTTTTCCCCGCCGAACCGTGGGGGTCCGCCCTCGAGGCTCTATGACGACGAAGGGCAAGCTCACCTGGGTGGCCGTCCTCTACTTTGCCGAGGGGTTCCCGTTCGGCATCGTGAATCGTTCCCTGCCGGCCTACTTCAAGGTCCACGGCGTCCGCCTGACCCACATCGGCCTGTTAACCCTGGCGGGCTTACCCTGGACGCTCAAGTTTTTCTGGGCACCCGCGGTGGACCTGTGGGGTAGGCGCCGCGTCTGGGTGGTCGGATGTCAGGCCCTCCTAACCCTAGGCCTCCTGGCGATCCTCGCAGTGGATCCCTCGCACGTCAGCGCGATCGTCTGGACGGTAATGCTCTGGCTTGCCTTCTCCTCGGCCACGCAAGACATTGCCATCGACGCCTATACCATCGAGTTCCTTGACGAGAAGGACGAAAAGGAGATGGGGTCCGCTGGCGGCGTGCGGGTGGCCTCGTATAACGTCGCCTTGAGCACTGCCGGTGGCCTGCTCGTCGCCCTGCCTTACTTCCTTAGTTGGTCGGCAGCCTTCGTTGGGGCTGCGACGGTCATGGGCATTACGTGCCTGCTGTCGTGCCGCCTGCCTCAAATCAGGCCGGATCCTCTCGCCCGGCCGGGTGGCCGATCGGGACAAGGATTGCTGGAGTGGGCGGTCCGGAGGCCGCTGGAGCAATTCTTCGGGTATCCGGGATTCTCATTCGTCATGTTCTTCGTTCTGACCTTCAAGCTCGGAGATGCGGCCCTGGGGCCCATGGTCACCCCGTTCTGGGTGGACCGGCAGTTCACTCTGCTCGAAATCGGCGCGGTGCCGGGGACTCTGGGGGTGGCCAGCACGATCCTCGGGGCGCTCCTGGGGGGAGCGCTGACCGCCCGCTGGGGGATATTCCGCGCGCTCTGGATTCTGGGGATCTTTCAGGCGGCCTCCAACCTGGGGTACGCCGCCGTGGCCGCCCTCCCGCCCTCGACAGCGCTCATGTACAGCGCCTCGATCGTGGAGTCTTTCTGCGGCGGCCTTGGCACAGCGCCCTTCCTGGCATTTCTCATGAGCATCTGCGACAAAACCCACGCCGCTACGCAGTACGCGCTCCTGAGTGCGCTCTTCGGCCTCACGCGTGTCCTAGCTGGCGCGGCGTCGGGTTGGGCGACGGAAGCCATGGGCTATGCCGCCTACTTCACCCTTACCTTCTTTCTCGCCTGGCCGGCGCTGCTGCTCCTTCCTTGGGTCCGGCGCTGGACCGCCGCCCGCACCGGGGCCTCGGAAGTTCAAATCTCAAACTGACTTCTCTGCGCCTGCTTGCCGCGGTGGCGCAGGCAAGTGCAACGCACAGGCAGGCAACTGACAACCGGCCAACCCGACTCGTCCGAGGCGATGATCGGTTCTCCGTTGTCGGTTGTCCGTTTTTCATTGAAGGCGGGCAAGGGAGCCCGCCATCCGTTCCAGGGCCTGGGACAGCCGCGCCTCGGACGCGGCGTAGGATAGCCGCAGGTAGCCCTCCCCGTACGTCCCGAACCCGGGTCCTGCCAGGACGGCGACACCCGCATCCCGGAGCAGGTGATCGGCGATGGCCTGGGCGGGGCGACCCAGGGCAGTGATGTTGGGAAAGGCGTAGAACGCGCCGGCCGGCATGCGACACGACACGCCCGGGATGGCCTTCAGTCCGGCCACCACCAGGTCGCGCCGCCGCCGGAAGGCCTCCACCATCGCCAGGGAATCCCGCTGGTCCCCCTCTAGGGCGGTGACCCCGGCCACCTGGGTGAACGAGGCCGTGCAGGAGTTGCTGTTGACCATGAGGCGGGTGACGTGCTCCACCAGGGGCATGGGCATGACGCCGTACCCCAGTCGCCAGCCCGTCATGGCATACGCCTTGGAGAAACCGTCCAGGATGATAGTGAGATCGGCCATGCCCGGCAGGCTGGCGATGGAGTGCGGGGGGCCGTCATAACTGAAGCGGCGGTACACCTCATCCGAGAGGACAGGAATCCGGTGCCGGCGGGCCACGGCGGCGATGCGCGCGAGGTCGCCCGGGGAGAGCACGCCGCCCGTGGGGTTTTGGGGAGAATTCAGGATCAGGAGCTTCGTCTGCGGCCCGGCCCGCCGCTCGAGCTCGTCCATGTCAAAGCCGAAATCCGCCCGCTCCAGCAGGGGGATCGGGACGGGGACGCCCCCGGCGTAGCGCACGACCGAGGCGTAGATGGGGAAGCCGGGGTCGGGGAGGATCACCTCGTCACCGGGGTTCACCAGCGCCAGGATGGTGAAGAACATGATGGGCTTCGCACCGGGGGTGACCACCACCTGGTCCGGACGGACGGGGATCCCCCGGGTCTCGGCGACCTCGCGGGCGATGGCATCCCGCAGTTCCGGGAGGCCCGGCGTCGGCCCGTAGTGGGTATAGCCGTCGTCCAGCGCCTTCTTGGCCGCGGCGACGATGTGGGGAGGGGTGGCGAAGTCGGGTTCCCCGATCTCCAGGTGGATGATGTCCCGGCCCTCCCGCTCCAGCGCCCTGGCCCTGGCGAGGACGTCGAAGGCGGATTCGGTTCCCAGGTGGTGGATGCGCTCGGCGAAGGTGAACATCACTCAGCTCGTTTTCTCCCCCTCCGGATGGCCTGACAGCTTGCCCTTGTCCAGCGCGAGGCGGCGCATGTTGAGGAGACGCTCTCCCGCCATGCTCTTCAGGACGATGATCTCGGCCCCGGCCCGGAACGCCTTCTCGTTCAGCTTGGCGTCCTGGGTGGCGGTCAGGATGACGACGGGGATCCTCCTGAGTTCCCGATCCTGCTTCAGCTTCTCGCACACGGCGAACCCGTCCATCTCCGGCATGGCGATGTCCAGGAGGATGAGGTCCGGCTTGTGCTGCCTCGCTTGAGCGAGGCCGTCCGGCCCGTTGGTGGCGGACAGGACGCGATAGCCCTGCTTCTGGAGGACGTTCTGCTGCATGTTCACGAAGAAGGGCTGATCGTCGATGATCAGGATGGTTTTGCGGGAACCTGCCGTCGGCGCGGCCACGCCTCTCGCTCCTCCCCCGGCCCGCCGGTCATCCGGCCGGCCCGGGCGCCTCGCGGATCACGGGATCCGCGATTCCCGTCCACCTGGCAGAGACCCCCCCTCTCCCCTCCGGGCCGGACCGGCGCGCCTGAGGGGAGGTGATCCCGCAGGACCCCAGCGGCCACATCCGCCCCATTCGCCGGCAGGTCCGGCCACGACTGCGGGCGGGTGAGAAGCGCGTGCAGTCCGTCCCGCCAATTGCCGGCGAGGAGGTCCCGGTTCCCGATGAACGCGGCCACCCCGAACCGGTGGAGCCCCGCCACCAGGGAGGCGTACTCGGCAAACTCGCCCCGGGCTGTGTACAGGACGGGCGTCCGGTTGGCGAGGCAGTCGGACACGATGCCGTAACCGGGCTTCGTGATGACGGCGTCCGCCTGGGCCACCAGGTCCTCGTACTTCAGTCCATCCAGCGTCGCCGGCCGAACGTTCCGGACTGGGCGGGGCGTCGGCTGGGTGGTGAGGAAAAGATACTCGTCGAGGGTCTCCACGCGATCGAAGTCAATTCCCTGGATGTCGAAGCCGCCGAAGGAGAGCAGGACCACCGGGCGAGATTCGTCGAGCCCCAGCCTCCGCCGGACCTCCTCCTTCGTCCGCCGGGCGCGTCGCGCGACCATGGGGATATCCCGGATGGCCTTGAAGGCATCGCAGGGCCCGTGGAAGGGGAGGCGCAGGAACAGATCGGCCCTCGCGTAGGCTTCCCGGATCTGCTCCACGATCGCCGAGTGCTCCCGCAGGGTGCGGATGTAATCGGCGTAGATCCAGTCCCAGGAGAAATTGCTGATGCCGATGGCCGGCAGGCCGGCCCGCTCCGCCACCAGGAAGGCCGCGGGCGGGATGTCGGCCACGACCAAGTCCACTCCCTCGCGGCGCAGGATCTCCGCCTCTCGCTCGATCACCGCCGGCTGCCCTTGGAGGAGCCGGGCGTAGGCTGCCAGTGTGGCGGCAGGGTCCAGCCGGATGGAGTCACGCTGGATGACTCCGATGTCGAGGCCCCGGGGGCGGAGGTGGAACTCCCCCGGGAGGTTCAAACGGAACAGCCACGCCGGGGCGGTGGAGATGAGACTGATCTGCACCGCCGGCTCTTGCCGGGCCAAGGCGGATGCCACGGCGGCCATGCGGGTCGCGTGTCCGAAGCCGTGACCGGTGATGTAGAAGGCGACGTGTGGCATGGCGATTTCGAGAAAAGGCTAAGTGGTCCGTTTCATAATTACGGTCACGTGTCCGTTCGTGGTGAGCCTGTCGAACCACGGACCAGGACGTCGCCCTTCGACAGTCTCAAGCCGAGCGGATGCATGAGGGAATTTGCGAAACGGACGGCTAAGTATATTGGAACAGGGACGCAATGCAAGGTAATTGGGTCAACCGCGCCGGGCAGCAGGGGCCGACGCGCCCCTGGCGGTCTGGCCCTCAGCGGTGCTTGCTCTGCAGGATCTCGTACGCGTCCTGGATGGCCAGGAGTTTCTTGTGGGCCAGCTCCTGGAATTCCTGGCCCAGGTGGGCAACCTTGTCGGGGTGATACCGCGCGACGGCGCGCCGGTAGGCGGCCCTGATCTCCTGGGGGGAGGCCTGCCGGGAGACCTCCAGGAGCGTGTAAGGGTCCATCCGGCTGAAGTCCGCGGTCAGATCCTCGGGCCGCGGACCGCTCGGCCGGCGCGCCCACGGTCTCCCCGGCCGGCCACGGAAGACATCCCAGGGCGACTGCCCGCGTTGTCGGGCGATCAGCACCCAGGCCAGGATGCCCAGGACAAGGATGTCATCCAGCCAGCCCAGCACCGGGAGAAAGTCAGGCAGCACGTCCACCGGGCTGATGAGGTAGAGAATCGCGGCCAGGATCGGGAAGATGCGTCGCAGGAGAAGCATGCCGATAACCTATCCTTGGATACCTTTGTACCACATTTCGGCCTGCCGCTCAAAGACCGACCCATGAGCCTAAAGATCTTACCGTCAAGCTCGCTAGGGTTGCTAAGGCCCGGCAGACATTGACACGCCGAGCCCGCGCCCCCTGACTGAGTGACCCGGCCGATCTTGAGAGCTGTTTACGCGGAGGACCTGGAATACCGGGTGGGTCCTCGGCGTCCTTGGTGGTTCGAATTCTTTCGAATGGTGGTTAACCAACCAGGCGGACTTGTGGATTCACCAGGCGGGAGCGCCGTGGAGCCAAGGCGTCAACATGGACATAGACGAGGGGTCGGCCAGGTTCCAGATTCGCCTCAGCGAGGGCTCGGCTCCATGCGTTGTATTCCTGGTCATCGGCTACTTGGATAACGACAGTGGCCCCCCGGGGGATTTCCTCTGTGAACTCGGGGTGCTCGAAGAGGAATTCGTTGAACTCCCGGATCAAGGTCGCGTGATGTTGCTCAAAGGATTCGGCCATGGGTCATTCCCCCAGGCAGTAGGGACGCCGCGCCCCAGCATTGGCAGTCAGCCGTGGTAATGGTGAAACATGCTGGCCACGAGAATCAGTTCAGGATGAGCCGCCGACAACTTGGGCAGGACCACGCGGATGCGTGAATGATAGTTCGCCAGCATCTCTCGCAGCGGCTTTAAATCGGTCGCCTTGTCCCAATGAAGTTTCTTGAGGTCAAGCACGAGGTGGTTCTTGCTCCGCGCAAGGGATTCTTGAATTCGGTGCGCCAACCCTTCGGCATCGTTCGCGGACAGCACGCCTTCCAGGCGCATCCATACTTGTTGCTTCGCATGTTGCAACTCGACCTGGATGGAGAAATTCGGCGAGGCAACTTTGCGGTGCAGTTCCTCCCACATTTCAAACGCACCCCAGCGCTTGCCCGGCATGCGATAGGTGGTCCGGATGAGTTTGGGATGCTGGAAGAGGTCCAGCTTCAACGTCAGGCTCGTCCACAGCGCCGCGCCCACGACCATGACGGACTTGCATCGTTGGCCGAGCGCGGGGCGGCCCAGTTCCGCGTGAATGCGCCGCTCCAAATCCCCAATCCAGCGCCGTATCACGGCGTTGGGACCGAGCAGCCGGCCCGCGAGGCACACCGGGTACGCATATCTCAACTCCTTGGCGTAGTACTCGGCCTTTTGGCGTACAATGGGATTCGGTGAATTCTTGAGCTTCTGATAGCCGAGCAGGCGCGCTTCCAAAACCCGATAAATGCTGGGGCCCAGGCGCTGGAAATCCTGCTCGAAGCACCAACGCTGGATTTCCTCGATCTGCTCCGGCGAAAGCGTCGGGTGTTTGATCATCGTCCGGAATCCGTCCGCGCGCCGATAGAACAAGTCCTTGTCGCTGGTGTAAACGTCCTGCAACAAGTTCTCCTTGATGATGCGCTCGTAAAACGGCGTGCCGGGCACGGGACCGTAAATCAGGAATTGAGCCAGCGCGGGCTTGAGCTTCATCAGGCCGTCGAGTTCCTCCGCCACGACCTCCTGGTTCTGGTAATCAAAGCCGACGATCATGGACGTCAACACGGTGATGCCGTGCTCGCGAAACTCGGTGAGAATTTCAGCGATGGGCCGGCCTTGCTGTTTGGCATAATTCGACCGCGTGCCTTCGTAGCCGATCCAGAAACCGTCAATGCCCATCTCCAAGATCTCTTCCACCGTGTATTGGCTGATCGCCTTGATGCTGGAGAAGGCGAAGGCCGAAAGTATCTTTCCGCCCTTCAGCACGCACTCGCGAAATTGCATCGCGCGTTTTTTATTGAGCAGGAAATCTTCGTCCAGAATCAGGAAGACCAAGCTGGGGTCCAAGTCGAGGTAACGTTCCGCCACGGCGTAAATGTCTTTGCCTTCCGGCAACAGCTTGATGTGTTTGCGTGAGAAGAAATGCGAGGTGCAGCAGAAGTCGCAGCCGTTCGGGCAGCCGAGTCCGGCGAAGAGTTTTCCCGTGCCCGACACTTTCCACCCAAACACCTTAAGCCAGCTCACGATCAACGGGTGTTTGTATGGCATCGGGATTTCGGGTTCGCCCAGCAGCCGGCGGAAGTACGCCACGCCTTCTTCGCGGCAGATGTAATCCGCATACGGTTTGAGCACCTCGTCTTTCAACAGCGTGCCGTAGCCGCCGAGGACGATTTTGCTATTGGGCGAGTATTGACGAATCAAGGCGACGGTCTCTTTCATCTTGTGCATGACCGCCATCAGGAAGGAAACGCCCACGTAGTCGTAGCCCTTCTTGAGTTCGCGGATCAGCTCGCGCTTGGACGGGTACTGCAACACCACCGTGGGCGCGTTGAGGTTCTCCGCGATGTACTCGAGACCAAAATGAATATTGACCGTGCGCGGGCTGAAGATGCCCTGGGCGCGCAGCACCTGCCGGTAAAGGAGTTCATAGCCAACCGAAGGCGCATCGCCGTATTTCGGCCCCATCGGGCGACATACACTGGTTAACAGAATGTTCTGGTTCATGGACTTCGCCACATCGGATTCATTGGTCACGGTGTTGCCGCTCCTCGGCGGCTCGAACGCGGCGTGTCGGAGATAAATAACCTGGGTCTTCGCGGGAAAAGCCGAATTGAGCCAGGTCAAGGACGAGTGGAGTTTTCAACCTGCCCAAAGGCCAGTCGTCGGACGCGCTTGTTCTGACGCTTCTCTTCGTGGTCGTTCTACACGCTCGCCAGAGCGGGCGCGGGATGTTCGGCGCGGCTGTCGGTCAGCGGCGGAGGCGGCGGGCTCATTAGCTCCAGCGCGGCGGTGAAACCGCTCATGTCCTTCAACACGTGGCCCACCAGACAATCAATCAGCGCGGCGCGCTGTCCGGGAAAACGTCTGGCAAATTCCGGGAAGCTGAACTGCGGGTCGTAGACGGCGGAGATCAACCGCCGAATGACTTCAACTCCCGCCCACAGATCTGATTCGAACCGGCCCAGCCGGGCGGCGGAAACATCGTAGTATGTGCGGGATGGGGAAGAAGGTTTTGTAGGAAGGTACCGGGCACCTTTCGGACTGCAAGTAAAAGGGAACGTTCGTTCAAAGACAACTCTTTCTGGACAACTCCTGCCGCAACCGCTTTAAGGGGATCCGCCATAACCAGGAACGGCACGCACTCCTGGAGGTCATGCGTGGTGGGAAACGATCACGAGATCGCTGGCGCGCCAAAGGCCAAGGCAATGTGCTTGGGAAGCGGCCTGGCCGAAAGGCGAGATAGCCGGAGCCGTTGGGCAGGACTCTACGCCGCCCCTCCACGGCTGTCAAGAACGAGCCTTGCGCGGGCTGATGCTCCTGACCACCCCTCGCGACCGCTGCCCAAGGACCGCGGCGCCCAGCCGGAGGTGATGGTGATGGTGGGTGGGGGTGATGGTGAGGTGAAGAATTTGCTTTTGGGGCTGCCGGACCCCACGAGCCGTCGCCGGTCGACCGGAGCCCCGGCGAAGGCGCCAAACCGACGGGAGCGTAGCTCAGGCGACCCGGGGGCGTCAAGCCAAACCCCGGTCAAAACCCGAAACCCGGTTGGGGCCGGCCGGGGTGGCGAGGGCGGAGGTACATGGACGGAGTATGGGACCGGGGCGAGGCTGGACGCACAGCTCCTCTCCGAGCCTGAAGGGGCGCGCCGGAAGGTCCCAAGTCTCCATCCGGAGTGGCACTGTTCGCCTATGCTGCGACGACCCGTTGCAGAGAAAACGGCAACGGGTACCCCGCCGGGGGCCGTGCGCTTGCACGGGCCAGAGGGCCCTGTCTGCCTTCGGCACAGGCAGGGAGGTGGGTCAGAATCTTTCCTGCCTGCCGTGGCCGGCGCAGGCAGGTCAATGACCTCGAGTTGCTCGATGAAGGCGATGACAGCTCGGAAGTCGGCGGGACAAAACTTATGGCTGGCAGCGCTGCCAGAGTGGCAGATCAATCGGGATGAACCGGGAACTCTCCTGAAGCAGATGCCAGGAATGTCGCCCAAGAGGCATGGCGTTCTCAACCACCCGGTCAAGACGGCGAACCTCGCGAACCGCTGGCGCGAGATCGCCATCCCCGCTCACAAGAATCGCCACGTCATATTCGTCGCGGTAGGCCATCGCCACCAAGTGCGTGGCAATCTGAACGTCAACACCCTTCTCGTACCAGACGTTATTCGTCCGAGCCATGCGGCCCGTCCACAGCCGAACCTCCGGGACCTGCTTGATCCGGGCGAAGAACCGTTGTTGGTCTGAGTAGAGCGCCTCCCCCATCGCCCGGTTTACCTGCGCGATGTAGTAGTTGATCTGGACCAGCGACCGTCCTGCCACGAGTTCCCGTCCCAGCTTGACGACACCGTACTTGCCCGTCCCATAGGTGGCCTTCAACGCGTGGTAGACGTTTGATCCCTCAATGAAGACCATCACGCGGTCCGGCAACGTCAGTCTCCCAGAAAAAAACCCGGCATCCCTTTCGGGAAGCCGGGGGGGTAATTACCCACCGTCCCGGTTGCCCGGGAGAGTGGGGGGGTAATACAGGCTTGATAGATTCTTAATACCAGTGTCGAGCTTGAGTTGTCAAGCGGGAACTTCCGGCGGCTCTTCCCCCCTCTACTGGACCCGCAGGCGGGGGTCGAGGGTGTCGCGCAGGCCGTCGCCCAAAAGGTTCAGGCTGAGCCCCGCCAGGGTCAGGGCGGCGCCCGGGAAGAAGCTCACCCAGTAGGCCTCGCGGATGGTGTTCTTGCCGCTGGCGATCACGTTCCCCCATGAGGGGACGTAGGGGGGCACGCCCACGCCGAGGAAGCCCAGGATGGCCTCGGCCAGGACGGCATAGGCGAAGATGAACGTTCCCTGGACGAGCAGGGGGCCCACGCAGTTGGGGAGGATGTGCCGGTAGGTCAGGGGGAGGTCCCCGCGCCCGAGCGCCCGCGCCGCCTGCACGTAGTCCAGCTCCCGGAGGCTGAGGACCGTGCTGCGGATCAACATCGCCGTGCGCGGCGTGTAGACGATGGACAGGGCGACGATCACGTTCCAGACGCCCGGCCCCCGGGCCGCCATCAGGGCGATGGCCAGCAGGATGGCGGGAAAGGCCATCAGCCCGTCCATGAAACGCATGATCACGGGATCGAGCCGCCGGGAGAACCCGGCGGCCAG
Source organism: Candidatus Methylomirabilota bacterium (assembly GCA_016209725.1). GTDB lineage: Bacteria > Methylomirabilota > Methylomirabilia > Methylomirabilales > 2-02-FULL-66-22 > 2-02-FULL-66-22. Next base: position 11,896 of record JACQVO010000199.1, read on the forward strand.
CCCGATCACGATCCCCCCCAGCGAGGTGAGCAGCATGGTCACCCCCCCGACGAGGAGGGAGACCCGGCTGCCGTGCAGGACCAGGCTGTAGACATCCCGGCCGAATTCGTCGGTTCCGAGGTAGTTCTCGAGGCTCGGTGGCCGCAATCGGATGGCGGGATAGAGCCGCGTCGGCTTGTGGGTGGAGAGGGCGTCGGCGAATACCGCCACCAGCACCAGGAGCAGGAAGGCCAGCGACCCGAAGACGACATTGGGGTTCCGGTAGAGCCGGCGGGCCCAGTCCGGGCGCCGATTCCGCGTCCTCCGGCTGGTGACGTCCGGTGTCTGCGCCGGCAGGTTCTGGCGGCCCGTCTCAGTCATACCGGATCCGAGGATCGATGAAGGCGTAGACGCAGTCCACCGCCAGGTTGATCAACACGTACGAGGCCGCCGTCACCAGGACCACCCCCTGCACCACGGGATAGTCGCGGCGCAGGATGGCGGAGATGATGAGCCGTCCGAGCCCCGGGATGTTGAAAACGATCTCGGTCACCACGGCCCCGCCGATGAGGATCGCCATGGTGATCCCGATGACCGTCGTCACCGGGACCAGGGCATTCCGGAAGGCATGCACGTACACGACGACCCGCTGGGAGAGCCCCTTGGCGCGCGCCGTCCGGATGTAGTCCTGCTGCAGGACCTCCAGCATGCAGGATCGCGCGATGCGGGCGATCAAGGCCGACTGGTTGAAACCCAGGGAGACGGCCGGCAGCACCATGTGCCGGAGGGCCGCCACGGGGTCCACGAACACCGAGGCGTATCCGGCCGCGGGCAGCCACCCCAGCCGGACCGCGAACAGGTAGATGAAGTTGAGACTGAGCCAGAAGCCCGGGATGCACACCCCCAGCAGGGCGCCCGTCATCAGCGTCCGGTCCCACGGCGAGCCCCGGGAGGCGCCCGCCAGGATGCCGGACGGGACGCCGATCGCCACGGCGACGAGGAGGGCGGCGAGGGTCAGCACCAGGGTCGGCTCGGCCCGCTCCCGGAGCGCCGTGGTCACCGGACGGTCGAGGAAGTAGGATTGCCCCAGGTCTCCGCGAAGCACGCGGGCGTAGAACTTGAGGAGCTGTTCGTGGAGTGGACGATCCAGGCCCAGGGCGCGACGGGTGGCCTGGATCTGGTTCGCAGTGGCGTCCGGGCCCAGCATGACGCTCACCGGGTCGCCGGGGATCAGGTGGATGAGGAGGAAGACGACGGTGACGACCACCGCCATCACGGGGATCAGGGCCAGCAGCCGATGGCAGAGATATCTGGTCACGGGGCAGCGGCGGGAGCCGTCACGCTGGATGGCTCCCGCCGGAATCCGGGTGTCAGCAATCCGTGAGGGCTACTTGTCCAGCCACGCGTTGAACAGGCGGATTCGCTCGGTCTTTGGGTTGAAGTCCTTCACGCTGGTCCGGATTGCCCGCAAGCCGAAGAGATCCCCATAGCGGATGACCGGGACCTTCTCGTAAAAGAGCCTGGTCTGCTTCTCCCAGAGGGCGTAGCGCTTCTTCGGATCGGTCTCCTTTGCCAACTCGGCCTGGATGCTCTGGACCTCTTCGTCGCAATTCCACCCCGGCCACCCACAGCTCACGACGTCGTGGTGCGTCGGATCGTACATCGCGCTCATGCCGATGCCCGTGGTAAAGGCGTCATACTCCTTCGGGTTGTTCCGCCGCTGCACCAGCGTGGACCAGTCCACGACCTGGAGATCGATGTTGAACCCGACGTCCTCGAGCTGCTGCTTCGTCAGCAGGGCGAAATCATACATCCACTTGTACTCCTGGGTGGCCATGAAGCGGAAAGGCTGGCCCTTGTACCCGGCCTCCTGCAGCAGGCGCTTCGCCTTCTCCTTGTTCCGCTCATTCCAAGGGAGGCCGGAGAGCTTCGTGTGCCACTCGGCAATCTCGGCGAAGACCAGGCTGCTGTCCATCCGGTAGAACTCGGTCCGCCCCCCGGCCACAGCCTTCATGATCGGCTCGATGTCGACGGCGGCCTGCCAGGCCTGGCGGATCTTCTGATTGGTTCCAATCCCTTCCTTCTTGTTGAAGACCGCCACCAGCCAGAAGTAGGGCTTGGCCACCAGCGGGCGGACGTTGGCATTCCGTCGCAGCCTTTCGTAGGCATCCAGGTTCAGGTCCTCGGCGATGTCGAGCTCACCCGTTTCGATCTGAGCCACGCGGGTGGCCACGTCCGGGACCGGCATCCAGCGGATCTCGTCCACATAGGCAACCTTGGCGCCGCCGTACCCGCTGGCTTTCTCGACCCGCGGCTTGTAGTCGTCAAAGCGAACCATCCGGATGTACTGGTCGGGCTTCCACTCCGCCAGCTTGAAGGGCCCGGTGCCGACGTACTCGGTGATCTTGTTCTCGGCCGGGAACTTCTCCGCGATCTCCTTCGGGTAGATCGCGCCGAAGTTGCCCGGGACTGCCAGCGAGATGACGACGACGGCCGACTTCTCCTTCAATCGCATCTCGACGGTGTACTTGTCCACGGCCCTGAGATCGGCCAGCGAGGCGAACAGGGCCTTCGCGCGGATGGACCGCTGCCCCCAGCGTTTCAGGGACGGGACCACGTCCTCGGAGGTCATCTCTTTCCCGTTGTGGAACTTGATCCCCTGCCGGAGCTTGAACGTGTAGGTCAGGCCATCGCGGGATACCGTCGGCATGCTCTCGGCGAGCATGGGGATGGGTCGGTAATTCTCATCCAGGCTGTAGAGCCCTTCGTACAGATGGTTGGTGAGGACCTCCGTAATGACCGCCGTGGTCCAGTGGGCATCGAGGGCCGGCGGCTCGCCGAGCAAGCCGACCCGGATGATCCCGCCCTTCTTGGGTGTCTGGGCGAACCCGGGAGCCGCCAGGGAAAACATGATGACCACGAGCACGGCGACCATTCGCGACACCACTCTCTGGCTCATGTCCCACCTCCTGTGTTCGTGTGCGACAGAAAACCCTTCCAGGCGATCCGGCGCTGCCCAGCCCTCCCGATATAGAATCCTCTTTCCCTTCGCAGAGTCAAGGGGAAAACGCAGGATCGTCCTGCCGCCCTTCGGCCATCCCGGGCCGCCCGGGTGCCGCGTGCTGTGCGCCGCGAGCGGCAGGCGAATCCAGATTGACGGAGTCCGGCTTCTTCGCTAGGATGCATTCATGTCAGCCAGAATGACGATGGATCAATTCGTGAAGTCGCACGCCTTGGGGAACGACTACATCGTCCTGGATGAGGCGCAGCTCTCAAAGCCTCTCACGCCCGAGGCGGTGCGGCGGATCTGCGACATCCATTATGGGATCGGGTCGGATGGGATCCTGCTCCTGACGGCGGGACAGGGAGCCGATTTCGGCCTGCGCATCTTCAACCCGGACGGCAGCGAGGCCGAGAAGAGCGGCAACGGCCTCCGCATTCTGGCCAAGTTCCTGTACGACCACGGGTACGCCACGAAGTCCGAGTTCACCATGTCAACCCTCGGGGGAATCGTCCGGGCGAGACTCCAGTTGGACCGGGGCCAGGTCACGGACGTCACCGCGGACATGGGCCGGGCCACCTTCGTGAGCTCCGAGATCCCGGTGGCGGGCCCCCGGCGGGAGGTGGTGAAGGAGGTCTTGCAGGTCGGGGAGCGGCAGTTCACCGTGACGGCCGTCTCGGTGGGCAACCCGCACTGCGTGATCTTCACGGACGAGCTGGATCCAGACGAGGTCCGCCGCCTCGGGCCGGCGATCGAGCATCATCCCAGCTTTCCCAACCGGATCAACGTCCAGTTCGCCAGGGTGCTGGGGCGGGAGCGCGTCTCGATCCTGATCTGGGAGCGGGGAGCGGGCTACACCCTCGCCTCGGGGACCAGCTCGTGCGCGGTGGCTGCGGCCGGCGTCAAGAACAGCCTCACGGACCGCCGGGTGACGATCCAGAGCCCCGGGGGAGAACTCACCGTCGGCGTGACCGAGAACTGGGACCTCACGCTGACCGGCCCCGCGTCGGAGATCTGCGTGGGGAGGCTGAGCCAGGATCTGCTGCGGAGTCTGCCCGCGTGAGTACTGTGGAGGCGGGACCTCGTCTCCGGCGGAGCTTCCTGTTCGTGCCCGGCAGCGAGGAGCGGAAGCTGCTGAAGGCGCCCGGGCTGGGCGCCGATGCGGTGATCCTGGACCTGGAGGACGGCGTGGCGGCCACGCGCAAGGCGGAGGCGCGCAGGCAGATTCTGGCCTTTCTGCAGGCACAGACCAGTCACGCAATCGAATGGCTCATCCGCCTGAATGGCGTGGATACGCCCCACTTCGAGGCGGACCTAGAGGCCGGCGTCCGGGCCGGACCCGACGCCCTGGTGATCCCCAAGGTGGATTCGCCCGAAACCCTTCACCAAGTGGATGCTCACCTCACCGAAGCCGAGCACGCGGCGGCGCGTGTTCCCGGCAGTCTCAAGCTGTTCGTCCAGATCGAAAGCGCCCGCGGCGTCCTGAACGCCCCTGCCATCGCCACAGCGATGCCCCGCCTCCTGGGCCTGATGCTGGGCCACGTGGACCTGTCGGCGGATCTCGGCATCCGGGCCGGACGGGCCGGCGAGGGCATCGTGTACCACGCCCGCTGCCAGCTCGTGCTGGCGGCCCGGGCGGCGGGGGTGGATGCGGTGGACACGATCCACCTCAACATCCAGGATCAGGACGGTCTGCGGGCCGAGGCAGCCCAGGCCGCGGCCCTGGGCTTCACCGGGAAGCTGGCGATCCACCCGGCCCAGCTTCCCATCATCCACGAGGCGTTCACCCCGTCTGCGGAACGGGTTCAGCAGGCAGAGAAGATCCTGGAGGTCTGGCGAGCGGCCGAGGCCGAGGGCCGCGGGGTCTGCACGCTGGATGGCGCCCTGGTCGAGCGCCCGGTGGCGGCGGGGGAGCGACGCATCCTGGAGCGAGCCAGGCGGGCCGGCAGGCTCTGAACCGCTCGCCGGAGGGCGGCGGCCCGCGCGGGAGGCAGACCAGGGATCGCCCGGGCTGCGTCCATGGGATAGAGATATGACAGGAAGACACGAGATGCCCGGCTGGGCACAGGATCTGGAGGCGCGCATCGAGGCGGGGAGTGCGCCGCTCTGCATCCTCCACCTGAACGTCGCGGATCACATCCCCCTGGGAGATGAGTTCCTGCCCCTGCGGTCGTTCCTGGTCCGCCGGATGGGCCAGCGAAGCCGCATCTTCTGTTACAACCGGTCGAGCGGGCTGGCCTTCGGCGACGCGGAGACCGAGGCCATCGCCCGCCGGGCTGCCGGACTGCAGCGGGAACAGGATCTGCCTCCCCACAGCCAGGAGGCCCAGCGCCGCCGAGCGCTGTTGGCCTTGGGCGAGGCCGGGCCGGCGAAGGACTGGCCCACGCAGCCGGCCAAGGTCCTGGGCCTGGTGGAACGGGCGCTCCAGAGCGGGTGTCTGCCCGGTCCGGGCCATGACCGCGTGCTGTTCCTCCTGGAGTATGCCGAGACCGTGGCGCCGGCGGCGGACTTTGGGGGCATGAGCGACGAGGACCGGACGAATCTGGTGACGCTGCTGCGCTGGGCGGCCGACCCTCCCCTGCCGCCGACGGTCCTCACGGTGATCCTGGTGACGGCCAACCTGGCCGATCTGCATCCGCATCTCCGCCAGGCCGCCCGGGTCGAGGTCATCGCCATCCCGCTGCCCGATCAGGGCACCCGGCGCCGGTTCATTGAGATGCTCCTGCGGGACAACGGCTTCGACTTGGGCCTGACGCCCGACCAACTGGCGCAGGCCACCGGCGGTCTCTCGCTCCTGCATCTGGAGCACCTCTCTCGCTCGGCCAAGGCGCAGGCGCGGCCCCTCCGCCCGGAGGAGGTGAAGGCCCGCAAGAAGGCCGTGCTGAAGCAGGAGCTGCACGACATGATCGAGCTGGTGGAGCCGGAGTTCGGCCTGGAGGCCATCGCCGGTCTGGCCGCGGTGAAGCGCTACATGGGCGAGGTGGTTCGGGCCATCCGGGACGGCGACCTGATGATGGTGCCGCGCGGGATCACCCTGCTGGGGCCCCCGGGCGTCGGCAAGACCGCCCTGGTACAGGCCCTGGCCAAGGAGTGCGGCTTCAACTTCGTGAAGATCGTGAACCCGCGCGACCGGTGGGTGGGCCAGTCGGAACGGAATTTCTGGAAGATCCTGCAGGCGCTGCGGGCGCTGACCCCCGTGGTGGTCCTGGAGGACGAGGCGGACCAGAGCGAACACCCCCGCGACGAGTACAGCGGGGATTCGGGCGTGGGCTACCGCATCCGCCAGATGCGGTTCGAGTTCACCGGGGATCCCGGCATCCAGGGCAAAGTGCTGTGGGTCCGGATCAGCAACCGTCCGGACCGCCTGGACGCGGCGGAGACGCGCTCGGGGCGCAGCAGCCAGCGCATCCCGCTCCTCATGCCGGACGCGGAGGAGCAGCGTGCGATCTTCGCCGTGATGCCGGTCAAGCACGGCTTCGCTTGCGCGGTGGAGTCCTTCGATCGCGTCGTGGAGGCATGCCAGCAGTTGCATCCCGGGCAGATGTCGGGCGCCGACATCGAGGAGATCTCCTTCCGCGCCTACCGCCGCGCCCGGCTGCGGGGGGCCACGGCCGTGGAGGAAGCGGACTACCTCTGGGCGGTCGAGGATTTCATCCCCTCCCAGAGCGCGGAGACCATCCACCGGCAGGAGCTGGCGGCGGTGGCCCTCTGCTCGTCCCGCCAATTCCTGCCCGAGCGCTACCGCTCGCTCCTGGAGGAGGGCCGCCGGCAAGCCGGCGGCGGATCATGACGGCCGAGGCGGACCATATCCAGATCGAGGGCCAGGTGGCGCGCCTGCTGCGCCCGGCCGACGATGGCCGGCTGGTGGTGGACCGCGAGGTGCCTCTGGCGGACCTGGCGGGGGCCCTGGCCGAGGGTCATCGTGTGGATCGGACTCCCCTCCTGCCGGAGGGAACGCGACTGTACGCCCGCTGGCGGCACACCGCGGTCCTGGTCATCCAGGAGCCGCCCAGGATCCGGCGCCTCCGCTGGAGCGCCAAGACACTGAAGACGGCGGGGGAGTATGCGGAATTCAGCCTGGCGTTCCCCTTCGTGGTGTACCTCGTGGGGTTTCATCAGACCGACTTCGAGGAGATGCGCATCTACTTCCGCACGGCGCCGCTCACCGGCGAGGGGGATCCGCTGTTCTTCTCCAACCTGTGGAACGTGCAGGCGGCCGAAAGCCCGCTGGCCCGCTGCCGGGCCTGCCTGCGCGGCCGGCCCGAAGGGCTGGAGCGGTCCGTGGGCGAGCAGGCGGCGGGCCTGATCGAGTACTTCTGGACCACGGGGTTCAACCGGGACATCGAGGACAATTGTTTCGATCGCGCCCGGGTGCGCGATCCCCGCATCGCCGCGCTGGAAGCGTGGGAGGCGGCCACGCGGGCGGACCCGCTGTTTCCGCTGGGCGTCCCGTGGGAGCCCGTGGGGCTCACCTTGGGGCAGGCGCTGGATCACTGGCGCCGGCATGGGGACCATGGCCGGCGTATCGAGACGGCGGCAGATATGGCCGACGTGATGTACCGCCTGCGGGAGGTCGGCTGATGTTCCCCGTCTATCTGAAGGACGCGGACTTCGTCCCGCCGGGGGATCCCATCCACTATCTGGTCACGGCGGACGGTCTGTTCCAGGTGAAGGAGAACCCGGTCTTCCGCTCCGCTGTCCGGGTGCGGGGCATCCGGGGGCTGCTGGGCCAGAAAGACGAAGTCCACTGGAAGCTCCCGCCGGTGCCGGGGGGGCTGCTCCAGCAGGTGGTCGGCCTCTTCCGGGAGGTGTACCGGCGCCACAAGAGCGAGGCGATCGTCCTGCTCCTCTACGACTCCGCCAGCGGCGAGTACGGGCTCAGCGTGCCGGAGCAGTACGTGGCGGGAGGGCACCTGACGTATGTCCCCGGCCCGACACCGCCGGGGAAGATCCGCGTGGGCACCATTCACAGCCACGCCGAGGCGGATGCCTTCCACTCGCCGGTGGACGACGGCGACGAGGAGCACGACGACGGTCTGCACGTGACCGTGGGGAACCTCAACGGGACCTTCAGCCTCTCCTGCTCCCTGGTGGTGGACGGCCGGCGGTTTCCCCTGCGCACCCGGGACATCTTCGGGCCGGTGGCCCGGGAGGCCCCAACCGAAGTGTGGTACGAGGCCCTCACCCACATCCACGCGGAGCCGCCACCGCGCGACTCGCTGGATGGCAAACCTTCAGCGATCTAGGAACAGCTACTACTCAGTGGGTATCAGTGGTCGGCCCCCCTCCCTTGGCCCTCCCCCTCGGAGGGGGAGGGAAGGGGTGGGGGCACGAGAAAGTCCATGCAGGAAATCAAGGTCATCGGCATCGGCGGGATCGGCTGTGCCCTGCTGCCACATCTGGCCCGCTATCTGCGGGCCGGCGGAGAGCCCGCCCGTGTCACCCTGGTGGACGGGGATGCCTTCGAGCCACGGAACGCCGACCGCCAGGCCTTTTCCGAGTCGGGCAACAAGGCCAAGGTGAAGGCTGTGGAGATGGCCCGGCAGTTCGAGGGCCTGTCCTTCCGTGCCATGCCGGAGTACGTCACGCCGGAGAATGTGGGCCGGATCATCCGGTCGGGGGACGTGGTGTTCCTGGGCGTGGACAACCACAAGACGCGGCGCCTGGTGAGCGATCACTGCCAGGTCCTGGGGGATGTCGTCCTCATCTCGGGAGGAAACGACTACACCGATGGAAACGTCCAGGTGTACCTCCGTCGCGCGGGCCGGGATGTCACGTTGCCGCTCACCCGCTATCATCCGGAGATCGCCGATCCAAAGGACCGCTCCCCCCACGAGATGTCCTGCGACGAGCTGGCGCGGGAGGCCGCCCCGCAGCTCCTCTTCACCAACTTGGCCGTGGCCTCGGCCATGCTCATCGCCTTCTACGCCTGCCGGTTGGGGAAGCTCCAGTACGGCGAGGTGTACCTGGACATTCTGGAGGGCAAGACCAACCCCATCGCGCGTCCTCCCACCCCTGAGCCTCCCGATCTTTCCACCTGAAGCGCACCAAAGCGCGTGGATTCTTCCTGAGAATCGTTGACAACCGAGCAGTTTGCTGAGATCATGACTTTGAGAAACTTTCCAACCTTTGGAGCTTCCTCGTGCCCCAAGAGAGGCCCCTGAGCACCGGAGACATCGCGCGCCTCCTGCACGTGACGGGGGTGGCCGTCCTGCGCTGGATCCGGGCCGGCAAGCTGACAGCCTACCGCATTCCCGGGGGCCGCTTCCGGATCGCCCGTGACGAGTTCCGCAAGTTCCTCGCCGACAACAAGATCCCTGTGACCCTGGACGTCCCGAGCCCCCGCCGCGTCCTCGTGGTGGACGACGACGCCTCGGTGCGGGATGCCTTCGAGGCCGCCTTGCGGGCCAGGGGCTACGAGGTCGAGCTGGCTTCGGACGGGCGGGGGGCGCTCCGGCAAATCCGGCTGGACCGTTTCGACCTCATCTTCCTCGACATCCTGCTCCCCAGCGTCGCGGGCGCCTCCGTCCTCAAGGCCCTCAAGCGGAGGGACCCCGAGGCCGTGGTCGTCCTCATCACCGGCTACCCGTATCACGACGAGACCCTGGCCGCGCTGGAGTACGGCCCGGCGATGCTGCTCCGGAAGCCGATCAAGCTCTCCGATATCAATGCGGTCCTGGAGATCGTGTTCAAGGAATAGCCTCGGCGCCACCGGAGGGCCGTCCTCAGAGTGAGGCGAAGACTCCTGCGATTTTCTGATTCAGGCTCTAATCAACCTGAGACGCTCCCCCACCCAGCAGCGCGCGGGGACGGCTTTGTTTCCAAATCGCGGGTCGGTGAGCAATTGCTCCTTCTCATCCACAGGTTGTTCGCCGGAACCGAGGCGTAGGCAGGGCCCTCAGGTGATCCCCAGCGCTTTTCCGCCAAGCGGAAGGCCTGCACGCCAGCCTGGAGCGGTCTCGGTATGAGGACGGATCCGAACGCCCTCGCCCCGCAGGGCCCCGGCCTCCAACTGGTCGTCTTCTCCCTCGACGGGCAGCGTTATGCCCTCCCGGTCACCACGGCGGAGCGCGTCCTCCTGATGGTCGCGGTCTCACCCCTGCCACGGGCGCCGGCCATCGCCCTTGGCGTAATCAACCTGCACGGCCAAGTCACGCCGGTCCTCGATATTCGCTGCCGTTTCGGGCTGCCGGTCCGGGAGTACGGCATCCATGGCCACCTCTTGGTGGCTCGGACGAGCCGGCGAACGCTGGCGCTGCCAGTAGACGAGGTTCTTGGGGTGCAGACGGTCGCCGTGGAGGCTGTCACTCCACCGGATGCCGTCCTCCCCGGGATCGGCCATGTGGCTGGGATCGCCGCGCTCCCTGACGGCCTCCTGTTCATTCAGGACCTGGACGCCTTCCTCTCGCTGGACGAACAGGAGGGGCTGACCAGGGCTCTGACGGAGATGGAAGGGTGAGGCTCTCGAACGAGCTATGTCATCGGGCGCGGTCGCTTGTCGCGGATCGCCTGGGGTTGGACTTTCCAGAGGCGCGCCGGGCCGACCTGGAGCAGGGGCTGCTCCGAGGCCTTCGGGCCTCGTCTCTCGCCGCGCCGGAAGCGTATCTGGCCTGGCTGGGGGCTCTCCCCGATGGGAGCCCAGAGTGGGGGCGGCTGGCTGGCCACCTGACGGTAGGCGAGACCTACTTCTTCCGGGATCGTGCCACCTTTGAGGCATTGGAGCAACACGTCCTTCCCACCCTTATCGCCATCCGCCGGGCCGAGGGAGTCCTCCGCCTCCGACTCTGGAGCGCAGGATGTGCGACCGGTGAAGAACCCTACTCCCTGGCGATCCTGCTGCACCGGCTGCTTCTTGATCACCCCGACTGGGTCTTGACGATCCTGGCCACCGACATCAACCCGGAGGTCCTGGAGACGGCCCGGCGGGGGCGCTACCGGCCGTGGTCCTTCCGGGAAACCCCCGCGTGGATCCGGGATCGGTACTTTCATTCGCGAGGACCAGACACCTTCGAGCTGGATGCCGGGATTCGCAGGACGGTCACCTTCGCGCCGCTCAACCTGGCGGAGGATGGCTATCCAGCCGTGGTGACCAACACCAGCGCCATGGATCTGGTCCTCTGCCGGAACGTCCTGATGTACTTCACCCAGGGGGCTCAACGGGCGACCGTGGCCCGGCTCCGGCGAGCGCTTGTGCCGGGGGGATGGCTGGTGGTGAGCCCGGCCGAAGGCTCCGCCGACCTCCTGGGTCCCTTGGTGCCCGCGACCTTTCCCGGCGCCATCTTCTATCGGAAGGAGCCTGCTGGGGACCAGGGGTTGGGGGTTGGGGATTGGGAATTAGGGATTGGGGATCCGGGGACAGGGGTCAGGGACTGGGGACTAGGGGCTGGAGAGTGGGGATCAGTTGCTTCTTTTCCCGAGCCCCAACTCCCAGCCCCTAATCCCTACGTTTCTACCCCCCTCCCCCAGCCTCCGCCTTGCGTGCCCCAGCCCCCAACCCCCAGCCCCCAAGCCCTGCTTGAACAGGCGCGGGCGCTGGCAGACCAGGGAAGCCTGGAGCAGGCCCGCCGCTTGTGCGAGGCCGCGCTTGCGCGGAATCGGCTGGATCCCGAGGCCCATCTCCTCCTGGCCGCGATCTGCCAGGAGCTGGGGGAGATCCCGGCGGCCCTGGATGCCCTCCGCCGGGCCATCTATTTGGCCCCGGACTGCGCCCCCGCCCACTTCCTTCTGGGGAGCCTCCTCCTGCGACAGGAGGAGCACAAGCGGGGGCGGCGATGCATGGAGACCGTGGTGAGCCTGCTGCGCGCGGGCCCGGGCGATGAGCCGGTGCCCGGCTACGACGGCCTGACGGCGGGCCGGCTCTTGGAGATGGCGAGGGCGTATTTGGATCTCAACAGAGAGGGGCTAGGGGCTGGGGGTTAGGGGTTGGTCCCCGCCCCCCGACTCGTAAGCTGATGGCCGAGGGCTAAAAGCTGATGGCTCAGAGCTTGAATTGGCAGCAAGCGTACGCCCGGCTCGAGCGGGCCCGCCGGGCTCTCGAAGCCGGCGGGGATCTTTCGCCCGAGGAGGTGAGGCGGATCTTGAGGGACAGAGCGGTGGCGCTGGCACGCCCGCTGGAAGAGGCACCCACCCCTGCCGAGGTGCTGGAGCTTCTGCTCTTTTCGCTCGGCGGCGGGCGGTATGCGGTCGAGACCGCCCATGTTCTGGAGGCGGTCCCGCTCCGGGAGTTGACGCCGGTGCCGTGTACGCCGCCGGTCATCCTCGGGGTGATCAACCACCGCGGTCGGATTCTTCCGGTTCTGGACTTCCGCAGGCTGTTTGAATCGGCAGGGCAGGGGGTCACGGAGGGAAGCCGGGTTGTCGTGGTCGAGACCGGAGGCATGACGTCCGGGATCTACGCCGATGCCGTGGCGGGCACCGTCCGGATCGCGGCGCACGAGCTTGCGCCTCCTCCGGCGGGTCCTGCGGGGGGCCGGCAGGGGTTCATCCGGGGCGTGACGGGAGACATGGTCGCAGTCCTGGACGTCCAGGCGCTTGGCCAGGACCCGCGGATTGTGGTCAACGAAGAGGTCGCCTGAGCCGGGGAGGAGGAACGACCCATGCAGTGGTTTCTGAATCTGAGCATACGCGTCAAGCTCTTGCTCGGCTTCGGGTTGATGCTCGTCTTGCTGGCGACTGTGAGCGTGACGGCCTACCGGGGGATCCGGGCGATCCAGGAGTCGCAGGCACGGCTGTACCAGGAAGACTTCGCCGATGCCGTAGATCTGAAGGATATGCGCTCCAATCAGAATGGGACCCGGGCAGCCTTGTTGACGATGATCTTGCTGGCCAAGCGATCCGATCAGGAGAGATGGCACCAGGAGATCAAGGACCGCTTCAAAGAGAGCACCGAGACGATACAAAACCTCCTCGGCCGCAACCGGGGCGATCCAAAGCATCTCTCCAAGCTCAAGGAGTTTGCTGCGGTTAGCACGCCGTATCAGCAGACAGTGGAGGCGCAAGTCATCCCCCTCATCTATGAAGGGAAGATCGAGGAGGCGAAGAAGCTCATCCTCGGCATTCAACTCGAACGCCAGGAGAAGATGCGCTCCCTGGCCGATGAGCTGGTGGCGGATGCGGAAAACGCGGCCCGGACCGCCGTGGCGCAGGCCGAGCAGCGGGCGAGCGAGGCGGTTCGCCTCTTCGGGCTCATCGGGGTCGTAGCCCTCCTGCTGGGTGTGGGGATGGCCGTGTTCTTGGACCGCATCCTGCGAGAGGTGAGTCGCGAGATCCGGCAGGGGGTCAGCGTGCTCGGCGCCTCCGCCAGTGAGATCCTGGCGACCACGACCCAGGTCGCGGCGGGGGCGGCGGAGACGGCCGCCGCGGTGAGCGAGACCACCACCACCGTGGAGGAGGTCAAACAGACGGCCCAGGTCGCCAGCCAAAAGGCCAAATACGTGGCC